>CAMNLN010000072.1 GCA_946543025.1 uncultured Verrucomicrobiota bacterium | reverse complement strand
ACGCTCGCCATGCGCTGCTGGCCCGAGGTGATCCTCAACGAGTTCTACGGCATCGCCGTCTGCTCCACGATGGGCCACCTCACGAACCACGGCCACCTCTGCGCGTGCGAGGGCGACGTGTACGGCGCGGTGATGATGCGCATCGGCCAGGAACTCTCCGGCGACAAGCCGTTCTTCTGCGACCTCATCATCTGCGAGGGCGACTACGGCGTCACCTGGCACTGCGGCGCCGCGCCGTGCGCGATCTGCAAGCCCGGCTTCAAGCCCGAGCTGCGTTGCTCCGCGACGGTGGAAGGCGGCGGCGTAAAGGGCGTCACGGACGAGTTCCCGCTCAAGGGCGGCCGCGTGACGCTCGCTCGCCTCGGCGAGAAGCGCGACGGCGACGGCTATCGCATGCTCGTCTGCACGGGCACGGGCCTCGACACCGACCTCTTCGTGCGCGGCAACCCGCTCAAGATCAAGTTCGACGCCGGCTGCGAGGCCATCCGCAAGGAGGTCATCGAGAACGGCTGGGAGCACCACTACGCGCTCATGTACGGCGACCACGCCGACGAGCTGGCGGCCCTCTGCCGTAACCTCAACATCGAGATGCACCTGGTGAAGTAGATGAATCGGGTGGTTGGCGTCGCGGCGGCGATTTGCGCGATGGTTGCCTTCGGCGGGACGACAAAGGTCCCGCTGAAGGCAGGGTGGAAGTTCGTGAAGGCAGACGATCCCGCCGCCGGCACGAACCTCACGATGCAGGCGATGAGCGGCATCCTCGACCGCGCGCAGCGCGGCGACCTCGCCGGCGCGCCCGACTTCGCGTGGGCGAACCCGGCGTTCGACGATGCCGCCTGGCGCGCGGTACGCGTCCCGCACGATTGGGGCGTGGACTCTTCTTTCGATTCCGACCGTCCCTACGGGGATGCGTTTCTGGACGTGACTGGCGTCGGTTGGTACAGGTTGAGATTGAAGATTGAAGATTGCGCATTGAAGCTTGGCGGGAGGGCCGTGCCAATCCCTGAGAAGGGAAAGGTGTACTTCGAGTGCGACGGTGCGATGAGCTATGCGATGCTCTACCTGAACGGGAGGTTCCTCGGCGGCTGGCCCTACGGCTACACGCGCTGGCGGATCGACCTGACGGAGCACCTGAATCCGAACGGCGAAAACGTCTTTGCGATCCGCTGTCACAACATTCCCCACTCGTCGCGCTGGTACACGGGCGGCGGCCTGTTCCGCGACTGCCGTCTGCTCGTGTGCCCGGAAGATCACGTTCTGCCGGGCAGCGTCCAGATCACCACGCCGGAGGTGACGGCCGCGCGCGCAAAGGTGCGCGTGCGCTACGAGATGTCGAAGAGCGGAAAGAAGGACCGCACTTTCGAGGTGCCGCGTCCGCGCCTATGGGACGTCGACGACCCGTATCTCTACTCCGTCGACGTGGAAGGCGACACATATCGCTACGGCATCCGAACGATCGCGTTCCATTCCGACGAGCGTCGTTTTCAGCTGAACGGGCGCACGGTGCCGTTGCAGGGCGTGTGCATGCACCACGACTTCGGCGTGTTGGGCGCGGCATGGAACCGCACGGCGCAGAAACGCCGCCTTCAGCTTTTCAAGGAGGCTGGCGTGAACGCGATCCGCTCCTCGCACAACCCGCCCGACGAAGGCCTTCTGGAACTGTGCGACGAGCTGGGCCTGCTCGTGAAGGACGAAGTGTTCGACGAATGGCGCAAGATCGGCAACGCTGGCAAGCGCAAGAACGGCTACGCAAACATCTTTGACGCTTGGCACGCGCGCGACGTCCGCGCATGGGTGCGCACCGACCGCAACCACCCTTGCGTGATCATGTACTCGATCGGCAACGAGATCTGCGAGGGACACGCCAAGATCGCGCCGCTCGACGAGTATGTCCGCCTTTCGCGCCATCTCTCCAATCTCATAACGGACGAAGACCCCACGCGCCCCGTCACGGCCGCAAACAACAACAACGCCAACTTCACGAACAGCTATCCCGTGACGCTCGCGTTGATGGGATGCAACTATTCCGCGTGGCAATACGGGCGGCTACATGAGAAGTACCCCGACGTGCCGTTCTTCGGCACGGAGACGACATGCATGAGTGTGTCGCGCGGCGAGTACCATTTCCCCGTGGTGGCGGACTGGAACAAGATGTCCCGTGCAAACTTCTATAACTCGGCCTACTGCTGGGAGGCGGCGAACTACTCGAAGATCGGCGGCGGCTGGGCGTGTCCGCCGGACGCGCAGTGGTACTGGATGGACAAGGTGCCGACGTGCATGGGCGAGTTCATCTGGACTGGCGTCGACTATCTGGGCGGTCCGTTCTGGTGCGACGCGTGGCGGAAGAAGCCGAACTTCACCGACCCGGAGGCGCAGCGTCAGGCGCTCGCGGAGGTGAAGGAACGCGGGATGACGCGCGCGGCCATCCACACGTGCAACACGGGCTTCCTCGACCAGGCCGGCTTCAGGAAGGATTCGTTCTGGCTGTACCAGTCCAAGTGGCGTCCGGACTTCCCGATGGCGCATATCCTGCCCCACTGGACATGGCCGGGGCGCGAGGGGCAGGTTACGCCCGTATACGTGTTCACGAGCGGCGACGAGGCGGAATTGTTCTTGAACGGGAAGTCGCTCGGGCGGCAACGCAAGCAGCCGGGCGTTTGGGACCGTGCGTACCGTTTGCGCTGGGACGACATGACGTATGCGCCGGGCGTTCTGGAGGTGGTTGCTTACAAGAACGGAAGGGAATGGGCGCGTGATCGCGTCGAGACTGCCGATGCCGCGACGAAGCTTGTGGCGACGGCGGAGTGCGATGCGCTTGCGGCCGACGGCGAGGACGTCTGCTATGTGAACGTGTCCGTGCGCGACGCGAAGGGCCGGCTGGTGCCGCGCGCGAAGATGCGCATCGACTTCGCCGTGGAAGGGCCTGGAGAGATCGTGGCCACGGACAACGGCGACGAGACGGACTTCGAGGACTTCCGCAAGCCGACGCGGCGTGCGTTCAACGGCTGGGCGCAGGCGATCGTCCGCGCGCTTCCCGGCCAGTCCGGCGCGATCCGCGTGACGGCGAAGGCCGCCGGCCTCGCTCCTGCGACGGCCGAGCTGAAGATTTCTAACAAGTAACCAAGGAACGAAAGGAACAAACGATGAACCTCAGGATCGCATTGAAGCCCAAGCAGGGCTACAACAAGATATTCGACGTGGGCGAGTACGGCATGAAGCTGACGAAGTTCGGCCTCATCAAGCTCGCCAAGGGCACCGCCTACGAAGGCGATACCGGCGAGACGGAGCTGGCGCTCGTCCTGATCGGCGGCAACTTCGCGGCGAAGGGCGACGGCTGGTCGTTCGAAGTGACGAACGGCCGCACCAGCCCGTTCACCGGCAAGCCGCACTGCCTCTACCTGCCGCGCCGCACGAAGTACGTGCTTACCGCGCTCTCCGACGTAGAGCTTGCCTACAACGGCTCGCCCGCCACGCGCGACACCGCCAAGCCCACGCTCATCAGGCCCGAGGACACGCGGCATATCGCGCTCGGCAAGGACAACTGGACGCGCACGAGCGAGATCATCCTCGACGAGACGTTCGACAGCGAGCATTTCTACATCGGCGAGGGCATGATCCCCTCCGGCAACTGGAGTGGCTATCCCTCCCATCGCCACGACGTGAACAATCCGCCCGCCGAGCTCGACATGGAGGAGACCTATTTCTATCTCTTCGATCCGCCGCAGGGCTTCGGCTTCCAGAGCGTCTACCAGCCGGACGGTTCGCTCAACGAGGCGTACCGCGTGCAGAGCTACGACACGGTGGCCATCGCCGAGGGCTACCATCCCCTCGTGGGCGCGCCCGGCTACCAGATGTACTACCTCTGGACGATGGCAGGCTCGCAGGGCCGCGGCCTCATTTCTTCCAAGGACCCCGCCCACGCGTGGGTGAAGTAGGGGCGCTTACGGCGTCATGTGCGCCTGTTCCCAAGAAATGCCGTCTTGACGGCGGCAAGGAGGGAGGGGGCGACCATGTGGCCAGAGGCGCGGAGGCGGTCGCCGTTCTGGTGGCCGCCTTCGACCAGGATTGGCGTCGCGCCAAGCGCAACACCGACTTCCGCGTCGTGCAGCGTGTCGCCGATGAAGAAGAGGGTTTGGTCTGGGACGAGCAGACCGTTCGCTTTCAAGTGAGCGATCAAGTCGTGTCCGCGCGAAAGTTTTGTCGCACCGTCGAGGTTGTCCACGCCGAAGCGCGCGTCGAAGAAAGCCTGAACGCCTTCGCGAGTCGTGTCGCGCAAGAGAAGATCCTGCCGCAAGGCGCTGAGGATGGACTGGCAGCCGCATTGCTCGCGAACGAACCGGAGCGCGTCGATCGCGTCGGGACGAAGATGTTGATCCGGTTCCTCTGCGATGAACTGGTGAAAGTCCGTGCATATCTTGTCCCAGTCCTCTTTTTCGAGGTTGAGCCCCACGACAGCGTAGAAGGGGCGGACGGGGAAACCGAAGTGGGCGCGATAGAAATCCTGCGTGACGGGCGCGACGTCGCGCAGGGCCAGCATGCGGTTGAGGGCGTTGACGGCGGCGGCGACGTCGTCGATCAACGTGCCGTTCCAGTCCCAGATGATGTAAGGTGGCTTGTTCATGAGTCGTGTGGGGCGCGGGCGAGGGTGGCGCACCACACGTGCGCGGCTCCGGCGGCGCGAAGCGGTTCGGCTGCCGCCGCAAGCGTGCTGCCGGTTGTGGTGACGTCGTCGATGAGGAGGATGATTCGTCCGCGTATGAAGGTCGGGCGGGTGGCGGCGAACGCGCCGGTCAGGTTCTTGCGGCGCTCGACGCCGTTCAGGAGCGATTGTTTGGGCGTGTCGCGGATGCGCGCGAGCGACTTTTCGTCACATCTGCGGCCGAGGCGACGCGCGAGCGCGCGGGCGAGAAGGGCGGCCTGGTTGTAGCCGCGGCTACGCAGGCGGTTCGGATGGAGAGGAACGGGAAAGAGAGCGTCCACGGCGGCTCCGTCCAGATGCGCACGTACCGCGCCCTCCAGCAGGTCGGCGAAATCCTCCGCCAGCCACGACGCGCGGTTGTACTTAAAGTCCTTGATCATCTCCTCGACGTCGCCTTTGTAGTCGAGGGCGCTGCAGGTGCGTTCGTAGGGCGGCGGATGCTTGTCGCACGCTTCGCAGACGAAGACATGGGGTGTCTTGGCGGGGATGGGCATGCCGCAGACGTGGCAAGCGCCGCCGGGCTCATGGAAGGGGAGGGCCGCAAAACAAGTCGAGCAGATGTGCCGCCGGGGACGATCGACAGGGCGACCGCACGCCCCGACGGCGCACGTGCGCGGCCAGACGACGTCGGCCAGGCCGGTCAACACCCTGCGGAAGCTCTCCCTCATCAAGTCCCTGCCGCAAACAAGTTGGATGGGTAGTCGCCTGCATCGACCAAGCGGCGGATTGCCGCCGCGACGAGCGGCTTGTCCTCGCGGTAGGTGGCGCCGAACCAGGCGGATTCGGTGGGGAGCACGTTCACGGTCGCCTTGCCCTCGTGGATCAGTTCGTCCACTACGAACGGGATGTACCACTCGGCTTTTTCGCGTGTGGCGTTGGCGTCCAGCCAGGCGGGGAAGCGCGCTTCCAGCTCGCCGAAGAGCGCAGGCGTGAAGCCCCAGAGGTTCATTGAGACGCGCTCGCGGCCCGTGAGCGTCACCGGCGCGTCTGGGTCTTCACGATTTTCCGCGCCGGATTGAGTGCGGACGATTTTCGTCATCTCCGTCACTTTCTCCAAGCGGCCTTCCGGCGAGACGCGGCAGATGCCGCGCGCGACGGAACCGAAATCGGAGAGGGTCTGATCCAGCCTGTAGCCGACCATGGCGAAGGAATGGGGGGGGCAGGGCGAGGGCGCCCTGCCTACGGTAACGGAGGTAGCGGCGAGAGATCCTGTAGGCAGGTCGCCCTCACCCTGCCGTCTGCTCTCGTCTGACAGAAACGCGGCGAGCTTCGCGAAGGCGTCGCGACCGTAGAAATCGTCGGCGTTGATTGCGGCGAACGGCTCGCGGATGACGTTACGCGCGGCGCGAATGGCGTGGGCCGTGCCCCAGGGCTTGGTGCGGCCGGGCGGGACGGCATAGGGGGGCGGCAGGTCGGCGATGTCCTGGAATGCGTAGTCCACCGGCAACAGGCCCTCGTACTTGGAGCCGACTTGCTCGCGGAAGACCTGTTCGATGTCATGGCGGATAATAAACACGACCTTGCCGAATCCTGCGCGGTGGGCGTCGAAGACCGAATAGTCGAGAATCGCCTCGCCGGATGGGCCGACGGGGTCGATCTGCTTCAGGCCGCCGTAGCGGGAACCCATGCCGGCGGCGAGAACGACGAGTGTAGGCTTCATCATGAAAGTTCCTTTCGCATGTACAGTATAACACAAAAACCCCCGAAAACGGAGGTTTCAGAATGGTTGCCTCATAAGGACTCGAACCTTAACAAGCAGATTCAGAATCTGCGGTGCTACCATTACACCATGAGGCAATAAGGTCAAAACGGTGAATATTATAGCGAATCGGCGGACGGAACGCAAGGGGGGGCTTGCGATTTTCCGTCCGCCGGGTGAGCAAGGCGGCGATGCGCGCTACTTCTCGCTCGTGGCCTTGATGCGGTCCCACGCCTTGTCGTAGAGTTCCTTGACCTTGGCGTCGTCGTCAACAGGCTTGAGAACCTGTCCGCGCTTGATCGTCTCGGGCGGGAGGACGATGAGCTTGCGATAGTCGTCCTCAAGGGCTTCGATGCCAGGCTTGACGGGCATCGGTCCCATGAGATATTCCATGTTCTCCTTGGCGACCTTGCCGTCGTAGACGTAGTTCATGAACGCATAGGCGAGATCGGGGTTGGGGGCGGCGGCCGAGATCACCATTTCGTCGAACGCGATGGTGAAGCCCTCCTTGGGGAGCGCGAAGCCGATGTCGTTGCGCGGGGCATTGCCCTCCTCCTCGTCGCCGACAATGACCTGCGTGGTATCGGTGGAATACGCATGGCCGATCCAGGTGGCGCCGGACGGCACTTCGGTCTTGTAGCTCTCGGCGTCGAACTTGCGGATGTTCGGCTTCCACTTGAGCACCTCGTTCACAGCCGCCTCGATCTCGGCCGGGTTTCTGGAATTGAGGGAATAGCCGAGGGACATGAGTCCCGCGCCGATGACCTCGCGAATGTCGTCCATGAGCGTGACCTTGCCCTTGAATGCCGGGTTCGCCAGCACCTTCCACGTCTCGACGTCGGTACCTTTCGGGAGCTTGTCCTTCGCGTACATGAAACCCGTGTAGGTGACGGCGTAGGGGACGTTGTAGGCAAAGGTCGGGTCGAGGATCTGGCCGGCGAACGTCGGGTCGAAGTTCGCCTTCACGTTGGGCAGCTTCGCGTGGTCGAGCTTCGCGATAAGGTTCTCGCGAGCCATGAGAGGCACGAGGTAGGAGCTGGGCGTGATGATGTCGTAGCCCGAGCCGCCGGCCTTGAGCTTTGCGTACATCGTCTCGTTGGAATCGAAGGTGTCGACGACGACCTTGCAGTCGTGCGCCTTCTCGAACGCGGCGATCACCTCGGGGGCGATGTAGTCGCTCCAGGTGTAGATGTGGAGCGAGCGGGAGTTCTTGCCGCACCCCGCGAGGACGACCGCCGCCGCGAGGGCGCCTATCATGCCAGCTTTCTTCATGTCACTGTTTTCCTTTTGCCTTTTGTTGCTGCCCGCGCGCGATGAGTTTCGAAAGTCCCACCAGCGCGCAGGTGAAAAGAAGCATGAGCGTCGAGAGCGCGAACACCGCAGGGAGGTTGCGCGAATGCTTCGTCATGGAGCTGACGTAGGTCGGGAACGTGTTCGTGCCCGCGCCGTTGACGAAGGAGGTGATGACGACGTCGTCGATGGAGAGCGTGAACGCCAGCAGGCCGCCCGCGACGATGCCCGGCAGGAGGATCGGCAACTGGACGTGGAAGAACGTGTACCAGGGGCCTGCGCCGAGGTCGTAGGCGGCCTCGATGAGGCGGTCGTCGAAGTCTTGGAGCCGCGCGAGAATCGTCATGACGACGTACGAAACGCAGAACGTGACGTGGGCGATGAGGATCGTCCAGAACCCGCAGTCCACGCTGCAGGCGACGAACAGCATGAGAAGCGAGATGCCGATGAGGATGTCCGGCATGATGAGCGGCGTGTAGACGAGCGCGTGGTGGAGGGACTGGAGGCGGCTCTTCCACTTGTGCAGCGCGAGCGCGGCCGTCGTGCCGATCGCGCAGGAGATGAGCGTCGCCAGACCCGCGATCGTGAGCGAGAGCCAGAAGCTCTGCATGAGCGCGCCGAGCCGCATGTTGCCCGTGAAGATCATCGCGTACCACTTGCCGGAGAAGCCGGTGAAATGCCCCGTCGAGTCGAAGAAGCTCATCGAGATGCCGTTGGGGATGAACCCGTACACGACGACGAGCAGGATCGGCACGTAGAGGAACGCCAGAACGAGGGCCAGCATGACGACGGAGAAGAACGAGCGTTTCACGACAGTCCTCCCGCCGTCATGAGCTGGGCCGTGCGCACCTCCAGCCGCTTGCGGTCGCGCGCGTTCTGGCGCTTCTTCCACCACATGGCGATTCCCATCGGGACGAACACGGAGACGGCCATCAGCGTGGCAAGCGCCGAGGCGTGGGGAATGTTCCTGTTCTGCATCGCGCGCATGAAGATCTTGTTGCCGATGAGAATGCAGTCCGTGCCGCCGAGCATCTGCGGGATCACGTAGGAGCCGATCGCCGGGATGAACACCATCAGGACCGCCGAGACGATACCCTGCCAGATGCCGGGGATGAATATCTTGCGGAAGGCGTAGAAGTTTTTCGCGCCGAGGTCGCGCGCCGCCTCCATGAGGGAAAAGTCGAACTTTTCCGCCGCCGTGTAGATCGGCATGATCGCGAACGGCAGGAACGAGTAGACGGAGACGAGCACGACGGCGACTTCCGAGTCGAGGATCGTCGTCTTTGCCGCGTCGATCGCGCAACCCGTGATGCCGATAAGGCAGTCGTTGCCGGAACCGGCCGCGACCGGCGTGTGCGCGCCCTGTACCCAGGCGAAGAGCCAATACTTGAAGTGGAGGTAGGCGTGATAGCACGTCTGGAGCCAACCGTCGGGATGGAGCATCGTCTTCCAGGCGAAGACCCGCACGACGAAACTGGTCCAGAACGGCAACATGATCGATCCGGCCACGATCGCCTGCCAGCGCTTCGGCATCTTGGCGATCGCGTAGGCGCAAGGGAGCGCGAGAAGGATGCACCAGGCCGTGACCTCGAACGAGATGCGGATCGTCTTCCATACGATCGTCGGGTAGTCGGGATCCACGAGTTCGCGCCACGTCGAGAGGCTCCACTCGCCCACGCCGCCGTTTGCGGTATGCCCGTGGAAGGTGAACGCCAGCACGATCAGCGCCGGAATGGCGAAGAAGAGCATCAGCCACGCGAGCGACGGCAGCGTGACCAGCCATTCGGCCTTCTTCGACTTGACGGAGTCCTTCATTTCCCTTGGGTTCCGATACTTCTGGGTCTCGTTGGATGTTCGGCGCGAATGATACTTGATTTCGTCTGGCGTTGCAAGCCGAAAAAACATCGGGCGAATCGCATGCCTATCGCCAGCGGCGATGGGCCCACAGGTATTGCTCCGGATATTTGCGGATCGCCTCGCCCAGACGGTCGTTGAGCAGCTGCGTGCAGGCCGTCCGGTCCGCGTCCTTCGGGAAGGATAGCGGTTCGCCGCCCACGAGCCGGTAGCGGTACGGCGCGATCCTCACGAACGAGCCGACCACGATGGGATGCCCCGTGCGCATCGCGAGGCGGGTGGCCGTGGTGTAGGTCTTGGCCGGACGGCCGAGGAAGGTCAGCGGAAGCCCCTTGGACGTATGCTGGTCCATGAGAATCGTCATTGCCGCGCGATCCGTCTCCCAGGCGCGAAGCGTGTCCGGCGTGAAGCCGTGGTTCTTGTCGACGATCGTCACGGGGCCGCGGAAGTGGTGCTTCTTCATCCAGTTGGCGACGAACTTGTTGTTCATTACGCGGGCGATGGCGATCATCGGTCGGGCGAAGGAAAGGAGGTTGGTGGCCGCTTCCCATACGCCGTGGTGTGCGCTCACGAGCAGGATGGGCTTGTCGGTCTCCTCAAGGAGGAGCTTGACGGCGGCGGGGTGGCCTTCGGAGACGTCTAGGTGTTCGCGCCAGTTCTCGCGCGTGATGACGTGCGGTACGCGCAGGGCCTCGCAGATGTGTCCTGCCAGATGACCCCAGCTGACGCGCGCGATGCGGGCGGCCTCCTTGGCATCGTTCGTGATGCCCGCCTTGAGGATGTTTTCCACCGCGATGCGCCGCCGCTTGCGGAAAAGCGGAAAAATGAGGCGCGCGAAGGCGCTGCCCCACGAGTAGGCGTGTCGGTCGATGAAATTCATGGGCCTATATTATATCATATCCGGCCAGCGGAACCCCGGCAACACCTCCGCGAGCGGTTCCAGCACGAACGCGCGTTGGCGCGCGCGCGGGTGCGGGAGCGTCAGGTCCGGCTCGTCCAGCACAAGGTCGCCGAACGCGATCAGGTCGAGGTCGATCGTGCGCGGCATGTTCCGCACGGGGCCGCGCACACGCCCGTGCGCCGTCTCAATGGACTGCAGACGCCGCAAGAAGTCGTGCGCCTCCAGCGCCGTCTCGCACACCGCGATCTGGTTGAGGAACCGCTGGTCGCGAAACGCCGCCGGCACGTCCACCGGCTCCGTCTCGCGGACGGAGCTGACCTTCACAAGGTGCGTCTGCGGAAGGGCGGCGAGCGCGGCCAACGCGTCGGCGAGCCGTTGCGCGCGCGGCTCGATGTTGGTGCCAAGCGAGACGACGGCCTGGATCATGGCGGGCGTGGCGTTCATTTCGCGGGCGGCAAGGACTGGTCTCCGTCAAGTCCGGGCATGTTGCGCGCGCCCACGGGGCCGCCGTCCGAGGCAAGCGTCCGTCCGGGCGAACCGTCCGCCAGGCGGTAGTCGCGTATCGCCTCGTTCACGAACGCGGGCTTGGCGAACATGCCGTGAAGGTCGAATCCGAGTGCGCGATAGCCGTCCCAGCCGAGCAGCCCCAGGTTCTTTCCTTCCAGCCAGCGCATGACGGGGATGTTGCCTTCGGTCCAGACAAGGTTGTTATCATGAACGAGACCGTAACGCCAGTCGAGCCCGCTGCGGCATGTCCATTCCGTTGCACGGCAGAAGATGTTGTCGCGTACGACGAAGTTCGTCGTCGCCGCGCGGTTGTGGTAGTACATCAGGTGCGCGCCGTTCCGGTCGGGACGCTGCGTGTGCGCCCAGCCGCCGCCGGCGTCCACGCACGTGTTGTGCTCGAAGGTGACGTTGGCGGTGAGCTTGGCGTTCCAGTATTCGAAGGAGTATTCCGCGTTCCAGATCACGTTGTCGCGCCAGATGATGTCGGTCTCCGTGTCGTCTCTCCCCTGGTTCGTGAGCGCGGCGTCGTAGATTTCCCACAGGCGGTTGCGCTCCACCAGGTTGTTCGCCGCGTTGCCCCAGAACTCGATGCCGTTGCCGAAGCGGACGGGATAGGCGATCGTCCCCGTCTTTTCGTTGCGCCGCCAGAACTGGAGGCCGCCGCCGATCCAGCTGACGTCGCAGTTGCGGATGACGATGTTGCGCGTCGAGCCGCCGCCGAACCCGTGCGCCGCGCCGTAGCGCACCCACAGGCCGTCGTAGACCACGTCGTGCCGCCCGCTCTGCTCGACCACGTGCTTGGTGAACGCCAGCTCGATGGAGGAGAAGTCTTCGCCCGGATTGCGGTCGTACCGTACCAGCACGCGTTTCTTGTCCGGATCGTACCAGTAGTCGAGGGGATCCTTGAGTTCCTGCATCTGCCAGTCGGGATTGCGCCACTTCTTCACGCCCCACCGTTGCCCGTGGTTGCAGATGAAGATGCCCACGTCGAACGGCAACATCGCCGCCGCATCGATGGAAGCGCGCCACAGCCCCACGGGCACGAAGTCGAACGTTGCCCCTTCCGGCAGCACGTCGCCGAGAGAGAAGTGAAGGGCGGGCTGCTCGACCGTTCCCGTCTTGACGAGAAATACGTCCAACGTCTGCCACGCGGCGCCGATCGTCGTTTGCGGAGACGGGCCTCCCATCGCCTGCGTCCACGGAAAACGATGGAGCATGAAGCTCGTGCGACCGAGGCGAAACGGCTTTGTGGACCGTACCTTGAGCCGGAGCAACACGTTCTCGGGCAGGTTCGCCTGCCTCGGCCCCCAGAACTGGATAAGGTGGGTGGCGCGCTTCGGCTGCGCCGTGCAGATGGCCCGCAGGAACGTCTCGCCGTTCTCCGTCACGCGCCGCAGCGATCCTTTCACGCCTTCCTGCCAGGAGTCTCCCCAGCCTTCGCACGACATGCCGTTCCAGATTTTTTCGTGCAATTTCGGTTCGACGATACGCGTAGACCACAATCCGGGCGACTCCTCGAGCCAGTCTTCGGGCCGCGACCGGTCGGCAGAGTTCTGCAAGATCGGCTTCGGGCCCGTTCCGTACCAGCTGTAGACGATCGGTTTCCCCGGCTCGCCGCTTGCGGGCCGCAAGGTTCCGCGCCACAGGCCGCCGCGCTTGAAAAGCACACGGTCGCCCGGCGCGAGCGCCGCCTTGTTCACGCGATCCAGCGTCCGCCATGCCGTCGCCGGGCTGGTGCCGCCCAACATGTCGTCGCCGGCTGCGCTGTCCACGTGCCATGTCGTCGCCCCGCCGCAAAAAACGCCGCCCGCAACGGTTGTTGCGACAAAGATTCGCCTGAATGTTCTCATGTCTCTAGCGTAGCACATCCTCCCCGCCGTCGGCAAGCGCGAAACGCGTATGCCAAGATATCCCCGCAAGACTTTTCCAATACTGAAAACGGCTGCAACTGCACCTTACGCCGGCAACCCATTTTACGCTAGACGGGCATTAGTCCATCGGCGCCAAATGAAGGGGTGGCTTCGTCTGCGGACAGCTCGCCTTCCGGCGTGACCGTCGCGCCGACCCGCGCGGCGTCCAGGTTCTGGGCGTCCTCGTTGGAGAACACCCGCGCATACGGCAGATTGTAGTTGATCTCCAGTTCGTCCGACTGCCATGAAAAGCAAAATAGCGGCTCTGGAGTCCGTGCCCCTCCACGAACATTTCGAGTCCTTCGTCCGATTCAAGCTCCGCCAGCGCGGCCTTGAGTTCATTGATCGTCTCTTCCTGCTTCGTGCTTTCCATGTTTCTCTCGCTTTTGTCTTAACCTTACCGCCCGAGCGCCTTTCGCTCGGCGGGGGTGATCACGCCCTCTTTGACCTGCTTGTCGAGGTAGCTCTTGAGCGCGGCCTCCGACTTCGCGCAGAAGGCCTCGCTCTCCTCTTTCGAGCAAAGGCCTTTCTCCGCGCGCTTGCGCGAACGCGCCATCGCCTTCTCCGCCCCGGCGATCGCCC
>CAMNLN010000071.1 GCA_946543025.1 uncultured Verrucomicrobiota bacterium | reverse complement strand
ACTGGCGCAGCGGCGACACGTTCCTCGTGTATCCCGACGGCTCGCCCTCGATGCGTTTCCTTGAGCTCTTCAACGGCATCCAGCAGGCCGAGAAGTTCAACATCCTCAAGCGCGCCGGCGAGCGGAATGACGAACTCGCCGCCCTCGCCGCGAAGTACGACCTAAAGGCCGCGCTCAACAAGAAGCCCGGCGACTTCACCGCGCTCATCCGCGAGACGAAGGACCTCCTCAACCGCTAAGATCCGCGAAAGGAACAAAAAGATGAAAAGCACTTATCTCCTCTCCCTTGCGGCCGCAGTCCTCTTCGCCGGCTGCTGCACCGACTGCACGCCGTGCAACGCGTCGTCCGGCGCCTGCTGCGCGGGCGGTGCCTGCGAGGCCGCCGCACCCAACACGCTTTCCGCCGCCGAGAAGGCCGCCGGCTGGAAGCTTCTCTGGGATGGCAAGTCGTTTGACGGCTGGGTGGGCGAGAAGAACGGCTGCAAGACGCCGCCCGAGAAGGGCTGGAAGATTGCGGACGGCGTCCTCACCGTGTTGCCGCGCAAGGCCATCAAGGACGGCAAGTGGGTGGACCTGCCGCCGGAGCAGGCGGCGCTCGGCGGCGGCGGCGACCTTGTGACGGCGAAGGACTACCGCGACTTCGAGCTGTCCGTCGACTTCCGCCTCACGGAGGCCGCGAACAGCGGCATCAAGTATTTCTACAACCGGGACCAGTTCAAGGGAACGTGCGAGGAGTACCAGATCCTTCACGAGGCGCACCCCGACTCCACGAAGGGACGCGACGGCAAGTGCCGCCGCGTGGCCTCGCTGTACGACATGATCCCCGCCAACGCCGAGGCGTTCGTCAAGCCGCTCGGCGAGTGGAATACCGCGCGGATCGTCTCGAAGGGAACGCACGTGGAACATTGGCTGAACGGACACAAGGTGCTCTCCTACGAGCGCGGCAGCGCGGAATTCCGCGCAATCGTGGCGCAGTCGAAGTATGTGAAGGAGCAGAAGCCCGGCGAGCGCTGGGGCGAGGCGCCGACGGGCCGCATCAAGCTGCAGGACCATAACGATTCCACCGTCAGCTACCGCAACCTCAAGATTCGCGAGCTCTGATTCTCGTTGCGCGCGCGGGCGGGGTTCGGTATACTTGCCAAGCCACACTTGACGACAATCTCAACAACAAGAAAAGGAACAGAAATGACACGTCAGATATTCTTCGCCTTGGCGGCATCGTCCGCCCTCTCAATCCTTGCCGCGCCTCCCACGGTGGTGGTCAAGAAGGCCGGCGCCGAGCGCGTCGTCGTCTCGGTCGAGACGACTGCGGACGGCGCCGCCGCGCAGGCGTTCAACGCCTCGCTGAAGCGCAACCTTTCCATGACCGGCTACTTCCAGGTGGGGCCGAACGGACAGATCCGCGTGACGGGCACGCCGGGCGCGAATGTTGTCGCGGCGGGGGCCGGCAAGCAGGTGACGTCCGCCGCCGCCTTCGCTGACGCGAAGGGCGCGCGCATGGCGGCGCGCCAGCTGTCCGACGCCATCGTGCAGGCCCATACCGGCAAGAAGGGCTTCGCGTGCGACCGTATCGCGTTCGTGAACCGCAAGGGCGCGGACAACGCCGAGCTCTACACCTGCTATCCCGACGGCTACGACATCCGCCAGCTGACGGGCGACAAGCGCGCCGTGGTGGGGCCGCGCTGGGCACCCAGCAAGGAAGAGATCTTCTACACGGGCTTCCTGCAGAAGACGCCGCTCGTCTACCGCATCGACATGTCCGGCCGCCGCAAGCTTCTCGAGCAGTTCAAGTGCCTCGCCACCGGAGCCGCCATCTCGCCCAACGGCGCGAGCTGCGCGCTGGTTCTTTCCTTCCAGGGCAATCCGGAGCTGTACGTCCTCGACTTCGCGTCGAAACGCTTGAAGCGCCTGACGAAGACGCCGACCGCCTCCGAGGCGTCGCCCTGCTGGAGCCCGGACGGGCGGCAGATCGTCTACGTGAGCGACACGACGCGCCATCCGCAGATCTACCTGATGGACGTGGCGACGAAGCAGTCGCGCCGCCTGACGAACGCCGGCGGCGAGAACACGAACCCGGACTGGGGCCCCGACGGACGCATCACGTGGGCCACGAAGCGTGGCGGCGTGAACTACGTGGCGGTGATGGATCCCTCGAAGGGCGAGTCTTCCGCGCGCCTCGTCACCGAAGGCGGCAGCTGGGAACATCCAAGCTGGGCGGCCGACGGGCGGCATGTCGTCGCGTCGCGCGACAACGCCTTGTTCATCATCGATACCGACCCCGAGGGCGACAAGCCGATGCGCCTGTTCCACAACCAGGGCAACTGGATGAATCCGGCGTGGGCGAGGTGAGTTTAGTGGTTAGTGATTAGTGGTTAGTGCTTAGTGGTTAGCGGTTAGAAAGAATGTCGGCTGCTGAATGTCGAATATTCAAGTAAGCGTAAGGAGATAATCGCCATGAACAGGAGAGAATTTATCGGATTGGCGGCGGCGGGCGTCGCGGCGGGCGCGGCGGCGGACTGCTGCTCGGCGGCAGGTTGCGCCAAGAAGGGCAAGATGCTCTTCGGCGTGTGCTGCGGGCCGGACCAGGTGCCGCAGCTGAAGGAAATCGGCTACGACTTCTGGGAGTGGAACGGAGCATCGGCCTTCATTCCCACGAAATCGGACGAGGAATGGAAGAAGCATCGCGACGAGAAGATCCTCTCGGCGGCGCTGCCGATCCGTTCCGTGAACGGCTTTCTGCCGGGCAGCTTCCGCTTGACGGGCCCCAACGCCTCCTTCGACGAGCCGCTCAAGTACGCGGAGACGCTCTGCCGCCGCGCGGACGAGGTGGGTCTGAAGACGATCGTGTTCGGATCTGGCGGCGCGCGCAACGTGCCGGGAGACATCTGCGGCCCGAAGGATCAGAAGCCCCTGCCGGAGAAGGGCGTGGAGCAGTACACGGACTTCTGCAGGCAGCTCGCCGCGCGCATCTCGGACCTGAAGGTGTGCGTGGTGATCGAGCCCCTGCGCCCGAACGAGTCGAACATCATCAACTACGTGTGGCAGGGGCTGCAGATCGTGGAGGACGTCAACTCGCCGCGCATCCAGCAGCTGGCCGACCTCTTCCACATGATCATGGGCCGCGAGCCTGCGGAGTCGATCGTCAAGGCGGGCTGCCGCCTGAAGCACGTCCACATCGCGGAGAAGGAGACGCGCCAGTATCCCGGCAAGGACGACTTCGACTTCTCGCCCTACTTCGACGCCCTCAAGAAGATCGGCTATTCGGGCGGCATCTCGTGCGAGTGCGGCTGGCCGAACCGCAAGGACAAGGATGCGTTCTACGCGGCGCGCGTGAAGGCGCTCGCCGCGATGAAGAAGTTCGCGGGCCAGGCCTGATCCGCGACGGGAGAGATCCGCCATGCGGAAGATCACGATGCAGTACCGGGTGCCGTACGCGGACACCGACCAGATGGGCGTGGTCTACTACGGAAACTATCTCACCATCTTCGAGCGCGCGCGCAACGAGCTGATGCGCGCGTGCGGCTACACCTACCGCGAATGCGAGGCGGAGGGCTGGGCCTTGCCCGTCACGCACGCGGAGGTGGACTACAAGCGGCCCGCCCGCTACGACGACCTCCTGGAGGTGACGGCCTGGTGCCGCGCGCACAAGGGCGTGCGCCTCGAGATCGCCTGCGAGGTGCGCGTGGGCGGCGAGCTGCTCGTCTCGGGCTTCACGCGGCACTGTTTCGTCTCCACGAAGACGTTCCATCCGATTCCGCCGCCCGAACGCCTGCTGAAGGTGCTGGACGAGGCGTGACATGGTCATCCCCGTCACGGACATCACGAAACCGCTGGCGTGTCCGGCGATCTACGACCTCGCGCGTCCGCTGGAGGTGGAGGTCGGGTGCGGGAAGGGGCGTTTCCTCACGGGACGCGCGGCCGCGAATCCCGATTGCGTCTTTATCGGCATCGAGCGGATGCTCGGGCGCGTGCGCACGTTCGACAGCAAGACGCGGCGCCTGGGCCTCGTCAACGCGCATGTCGTGCGTCTGGAGGCGCTCTACACGTTCTGGTATCTCTTGCCCGCGCATCATGCGCGCACGGTCTACGTGTTCTTCCCCGACCCGTGGCCGAAGCGCAAGCACCATTCTCACCGCCTCTTCGGGCCGCTTTTCCTCTCAGCGCTCTGGAAGCGTCTGGAGATCGGCGGGCGGCTGGAGTTCGCCACCGACCACGAGGAGTATTTTCACGTGGTGGAGGACTGCTTCGCCGCCGACGCGCGGTTCGCGCGTGTCGCGCCGCGCGAACGCGGTCCGGACGAGTGGACCGAGTTCGAGACGATGTTCCGCGGCCAGGGCCTGCCCATCCACGCGGCGGCCTGGCAGTCGCTTCCGGCGGACGACGCGCCGCTTGCGCCGTTGGCCATACCGCCGGAGGACGAGCCGCGCGAGGGCGTCTTCCGGCGTCCCAGTCGCCGGATCGAGGCGGATTGAACCGCCTTGCCGGCCATCGCCTGCCCGGTTCGCGCTTGCCGCAAAGGGACGGCTGTGATAGAATGAAAGGGACTTTTTCAGGCGCAATCCGCGCCGGGAATGCCAAACTAAAAAGAAGAAGGAGTTACGATGAAGAAACTGCTGCTGACCGCCGCCGTCGCTGCGGCTGGGTTCGCTTTCGCGGAGGACGCCGCGAAGGCCACGAACGCCGAGGCTGCTCCCCAGATCGAGGAGAAGGACGAGCCCCTGTTCTGGGGCTTCGGCAACTACGGCATGTATTCGGGCTATCAGCTCTACGGGTCGCTGCTGAACTCGGAGCCGACGCTGCAGGGCTACGTGGAAGCCAACTTCAACCTGAGCGTCCAGGGCTGGGACCTCGGCTATCTCGGCATCGGCACCTGGTGCAACACCGACCTGACCGACAAGCGGCGCGATCTCTACGGCAAGGCGTTCAACGAGTGGGACCCGAACGTCCACTACGGCAAGACCTTCTGGTTCGACGACAACGACAAGTGGGGCCTCGACTACCGCACGACCATCGTCTGGTACTACTACCCCCACGGGCGCGGGCACGACCATAACACGCACGGCAAGAGCCACTTCCAGTACGGGCACGACACGATGACCACGATGGACTGGAACCACAGCTTTGCGCTCCTGAACCCGTTCGTCGTGCCGTTCCTCGACTGGATCCACGAGTACCACGAGAACAACGCCGACCTCCTGCAGTTCGGCCTGAAGCGCGCGTGCGACGTCACCGACGCGTTCACGCTCACGCCGTCGCTCACGTTCGTCTACCGCGACCATCGCTACAACTGGTGCTTCCCGACGGCCGGCTGGACGGAGACGCACAACGGCGGCATGGCCACGATGAAGCTCATGCTCGAGGCGAACTACAAGTTCAACGATTTCGTCGGCGTCTTCGCCAAGGTCGCCTACTGCTCGATCATCGACCGCGACCTGCGCGACGCGGCCGAGCACGGCAGCGGCGGCGACTACGGCCAGTACAAGGACTACGCCTGGGGCGGCCTCGGCCTCACCTTCAACTTCTAAGGAAGAAATACGCAATGACCACCGTTCTCCACCACCCGCTCGTCGACCACCGCATGACGTACATGCGCGACGTCGCCACCCAGCCCAAGCTCTTCCGCGAGCTGGTTTCAGAAATCACCACCTTCCTCGCCTACGAGGCGCTTCGGGACGTGAAGACCGTCGAGGTGACGGTCCAGACGCCGCTTGCGAAGACCGTCGGGCGCAAGGTGGCGGAGAACGTGGTGCTCGTGCCGATCCTCCGGGCCGGCATGGGCATGCTCGACGCGATGCTGCGCGTACTGCCGTACGCGAAGGTGGGCGTCCTGGGCATGCAGCGCAACGAGGAGACGGCCGAGCCGATTCCCTACTACGCCAAGGTGCCGCCCGCGAAGGGCGACGAGCTGGCGATCGCGATCGACCCGATGTTCGCCACGGGCGGCAGCGCGGTGGACGCGGTCTCTCAGCTCAAGAAGCTCGGGTACAAGAAGATCATCTTCCTGAATCTCGTCTCGGCGCCGGAAGGCATCGCGAACTTCGAGAAGCAGCATCCCGACGTGCCGGTGTACACCGCCGCCAAGGACGAGCGGCTCAACTCGCACTTCTACATCGTTCCGGGGCTCGGCGACGCGGGCGACCGCATCTTCGGAACGCTTTGAGGCCCTGTGCCGTGAGATGATGCACGGCGTCGTCAAGCTATGAGAATTCTTGCCCTTTTGGCGGTTGTCGCCCTCGTCGGCTGCGAACGGGATTCGCGGCCGGGCGTCGATCCGCGCATCACGGACGCGTCGCGTCCGCTCGTGTTCCTCACGCATCCCGCCGAGCCGCCTTGCGCCTACCGCGACGCCTCGGGGGCCATCGTCGGCACGGACGTCGACCTGGCGCGGCGGATCGCCGCGAAGATGGGCCGCAAGCTCGTCGTGGAGGGCGTGGAGTTCTCCGACATCCTTCCGCGGCTCAAGGCGGGCACGGCGGACTTTGGCATCGCGACCATCACCATCACGGAGGCGCGGACGCGCGACGTCGACTTCTCCGCGCCGTACGACACGGGCGGCGCGTGCTTCATCTACAGGACGGACGGGAAGAAGCCGCGCATGTCGCAGCTTGCCTCGCTCCGCATCGGGGTCGAGGCCGATACGGTCGAGGACCTCTATCTCTGCCTCCATGGGTGCGATCCCATCCGTTTCGTCCATCTTGAAGATGCGATTGACGCGCTCAAGAAGGACGCGATGGACGCCGTGTTCTTCGACTCCCTCCCGCTCAAGATGTGCGCCGAGAGGTCTGGCGGGCGGTTGGCCGTGACGCCGCTTGAGACGCGCGACGGGTATGGCGTGGCCGTGGACAAGCGCCGTCCCGACGTGCTGGCCGCGGCCAACGCCGTCATTGCAGAGGGGGTGAGGAAATGACCGCGCGCCGCAACCTCAACATCAAGCTTGCCGTCAGCGTGCTGGCGGCCTTCGCGCTGTCGATGGCCATCACGTGGTATCTCCACGACCGTCTCGCCGAGCACGACGTCTACGATCTCATCGACCGTGCGTTCGAGAACGTCCAGTCCGAGATCATCGACTGCGTCAACGAGCGGCTGATACGCCAGTGCATGGCGGTTCGCGAACGGCTCGATGACGGTTACCCCGGCGACACGGCGTCGCTCCAGGCCTTGGCGCGCGAGATGCACGTCACCGAAATAAGCGTCGTCGATTCGAAAGGCGACGTTGTCCGCTCTTCCGTGCCGGACTACCTGGCCCATGACGGGAAGCCGGCCTTCAACTTCGTCACGGCCGGCGGCAAGGCGGAAGACATGATGTGCCTTGTGAACGGGCAGGAGACGGAATACTGCCAGCCGTTCCGCAGCAATACCGCGAACGGTTCCTGGCGCAAGTTCATCGGCGTCTGGCGTCCGTCGGGCGGTTTCGTCGAGATCGGCTGCGACGGTGCGTCCCTGCGCGGGCTGTCCCGCTCGTCCCTCGTCGACCTCTTCCGCAACTGGCGAGTCGGCGGCGTGGGCGGAATCGTCGTCACGACGGCGTCCGGCCTGGTCCTCTCCGATTACGCCGAGCCGAACCGCGAGGGCACGCATTGGTGCGATCCGGACGAGTCGTTCTACTGGAAGCGAAAGGAGATCGAGAGCTTCCCCGTCTACGTGATGATCCCGAAGGACTCCGCCGCGGTTCAGCGCGACGTCCTCGTCGGCGCGACGGCTCTCCTCAACGGCGCGGCGCTCCTGTTCGTCGCGCTGCTTGTGGGGTTCGTCATCTCGTCCTTCGTTCGCCAGCAGCTGCGTGCGCAGGCCGCGAAGGAGCTCGGAATGGCGAAGGACATCCAGCTCGCGGCGCTTCCGAGCGTGTTTCCTCCTTTCCCGGGCGAGACGCGTTTCGACATCTGGGCGTCGATGGAGGCGGCGAGAGAGGTCGGCGGCGACTTCTACGATTTCTACTTCACGGGCCAGGACCGTATCCTCTTCCTCGTTGCCGACGTCAGCGGCAAGGGCATCCCCGCGGCGATGTTCATGATGCGGGCGAAGACGCTCATCAAGAGCGCCGCTCAGACGGGCAAGCCGTTGACGCAGGTGTTCGAGGAGACGAACGAGGCGCTCTGCGAGGGCAATTCGTCCAATACGTTCGTCACGGCGTGGGCCGGCGAGCTCAACACGCGGACGGGCCATGTCACGTTCGTGAACGCGGGACACAATTCTCCGGTTGTGCGCCGGAGCGGCAAGGTGGAATTCCTGAAGACGAGACCGTCGCTCGTCCTTGGTGCCATGACCGACGTCCGCTACCGTGCCGAGGAGACGTGTCTGGCGCCAGGCGACGCGATCTACCTCTACACGGACGGCATCACCGAGCAGCCGAACGCGGCCAAGGAACTCTACGGCGAGGCCCGGTTGCTGAATACGCTTTCCCGCTGCACGAGCCGGCAGGGAGAGCTTCTCAAGACGGTCCTCGCGGACGTGCGCCGTCATGCGGCGGGCGTCGAGCAGGCGGACGACTGCACGCAGCTCGTGATTCGCTACCGAGGGGAGCCGGACGCCGTTTCGTACGAGTACGTGCCGACGATGGACGACCTTGCGCGGGCCACCGACGACCTCACCGCGGCGCTTGAACCGGTGCCGGCGAGGGCTCGGACCCAACTGCTGATCGCGGCCGACGAGATCTTCTCGAACATCGTGCGGTACTCAGGCGCCACGAGTTGGTCGCTGACCGTCGAGCTGACGCATCACCCGGAAGGTGTGCGGCTGGTCTTCACCGACGACGGAAAGCCGTTCGACCCTCTCGTCCACCGCGACCCCGATACGACGCTCTGCGCCGAGAAGCGCGAGATTGGCGGACTCGGCATCCTGATCGTGAAGAAAACCATGTCGCCCGTCACCTACAAGCGGCGGAACGGCAAGAACATCCTCACGATGGGGAAAGACTATGAAAATCAAGACTAACCGAAAGGCTTCAGCAAGATGAGCGACATCAAGGAATCCATCCGGAAACTGGAGAAGGCCATCCTTGAAGATGGCAAGGTCGACCGCGCCGAGGCGCAGATCCTGCTTGCCTTCGCCAAGCCCCGGGCCGCGGACAGCGCCGAGATGGCGGAGTTCGTGAAGGCCCTCGAAGACGTGCTCGAAGACGGCGTCGTCACGCCGGAAGAGTCCGTGCGCATCGGCGCGCATCTCAAGTGGCTGACGCGCGAGGCCGAGTCGGACGAGCCGGAGACCAGTTTCCTCGGCCGCCTCTTCAAGCTGAAGAGGAACCGCACGACGGTCAGGACGGAGATCGTTGCGGGCATCACTACGTTTATGACGATGGCGTACATCCTCGCCGTGAACCCGAACATCCTCTCGGACGCGGGGATTCCGCGCGGCGGCGTGTTCATGGCGACGGCCGTGGCGGCGGTGATCGGCACGCTTCTGATGGCGTTCATGTCCAACTACCCGTTCGTGCTTGCGCCCGGCATGGGCCTCAACGCCTTCCTCACGTACGGCGTGGTGATCGGCATGGGCTACAGCTGGCAGTTCGCGCTGCTGGCCGTGTTCGTGGAGGGCCTCGTCTTCCTCGCGCTTTCGCTCACGCCCGTGCGGGAAGGGATATTCAACGCGATCCCGCTTTCCCTCAAGAAGGCGGTGGCGGCCGGCATCGGCCTCTTCATCTGCCTGATCGCCATGAAGACAGCGGGCGTGATCGTGGACAATCCGGCGACGCTCGTCGCGATGGTGAAGTTCAAGGACGTGTCGTTCCACACGCACGGCATCTGCGCCCTGCTCGCGCTCGTCGGCACGCTCTTCACCGGCTTCCTGCTCGTGAAGCGGCTGAAGGGGGCGATCCTCTTCGGCATCCTCTTCACATGGGGGCTCGGGATGGTCGCCCAGGCGTGCGGCGCCTACGTGCCGGATCCCGCGCACGGCTTCTTCCCGCTCTATCCGGACTTCTCGTTCAAGGGGATCGCGCAGAACTTCAGCGAGTTCGGCCAGACCGTCGGCGCGCTCTTCAATCCCGAGGGCTGGACGCACGGGAAGGGCGAGGCGATGCGCTCGGGCTGGACGCTCGTGAAGTCGCTCGACTTCTTCGTGGTGATGTTCGCGTTCTTCTTCGTGGACCTCTTCGACACGCTCGGCACGCTGATCGGCGTCTCGATGAAGGGCGGGTTCCTCGACAAGGAAGGCAAGCTTCCCCGCATCTCGGGCGCGCTCTGCGCGGACGCGATCGCGACGTCCGCCGGCGCGATCCTCGGCACGTCCACCACCACCACCTACGTGGAGTCCGCCTCGGGCGTGATGGCGGGCGGCAAGACCGGCCTCACGGCCGTCGTCTCGGCGGCGTTCTTCGCGCTCGCGATCGTCTTCGCGCCGGTGTTCCTCGCGATTCCCGGCTTTGCGACGGCGCCGGCGCTCATCATTGTGGGCTACATGATGCTCTCCTCTTGCGCCGACATCGACTGGCGCGACGCGGGCGAGGCCGTCCCGGCGTTCCTTGCCGTGGCCGCCATGCCGTTCACCTATTCGATCTCGGACGGCATCATGTTCGGCGTCATCGCCTACACGGTCATCAACGCCCTTTCGGGGAACTTCAAGCGCATCCACTGGATCATGTACGTGCTGACGGTCCTCTTCGTGGCCAAGTACGCGATGATGTGAGGTGGCACATGGTCGGAGACTACAAGCTGCTGAGGATTCTGGATTCGCTGCGGACGGCGGTGATGGACGACGGGCGGGTGACGCTCGGCGAGACGTCCGTCATCCTGCGCACGATCCGTCCGTTCGTGCTGAAGGGCGAGCCCGGCGCCTGCAAGCTGGAGGCCCTGCTGAAGGAGGTCCGGAAGGACGGGGTGGTGACGGACGAGGAGTCTTGCCAGATCGCGCGGCTGATGGACGAGCTTCTTGCGGGCCGTCCGCGTCTTGTCGATTACGTTCGCGAGATACCCGACTTCCCGAAGCCGGGCGTGCTGTTTCGCGACGTGACCGGCATCCTTGAATCCGGCGAGGGCTTCAACCTTGCGCTCTCGGAAATCGCCGAGGCGCTGGAGGGAATCCGCTTCGACCTCGTCGCCGCGCCCGAGTCGCGCGGCTTCATCTTCGGCGCGGCGATCGCCGCGCGCTTCGGAAAGGCGTTCGTGCCGATCCGCAAGCCCGGCAAGCTGCCGCGCCAGACGATCTCGGAGGACTACGACCTCGAGTACGGCAAGGCGACGCTTCACATGCATGCCGACGCCGTCATCCGCGGAGAGAAGGCGGTCATTGTCGACGACCTCCTGGCGACGGGCGGCACGGCCGCCGCGGCCGCGCGTCTCGTCGAGCGTCTCGGCGGCACCGTCGTGAAGATGATCTTCCCGATCGAGCTCGAGGGCTTCGAGGCCCGCAACGGCCTTCTCAAGGGATACGACGTCACCTCGCTCGTCAAGTATCCCGGCAAGTAGCCTCGTAGTGGTATAATATCCGCAACCTTTCGAAAACAATCCAAAGAAAAGGAACCCGACAATGGCAGAACTCAAGACGGCAGACAACTGGACGCTTTCTCAGCTGCTCGTGGCGGCTGAGAAGTTCACGTTCGCGGACGGCAAGGCGGACATCAACGAGACGCGCGCGCTCATCGGCCTCGTCCATCCGTTCGCCGAGAAGGACGCCGACCTGGCAAGTCTCGAGAAGCTGCTCGTCGCCATCGCCGAGGACGGCATCGTCACGCCCGAGGAATCCGCCGCGCTGGCGGCGGCCATCGCCAGCCTGCGCGCCAAGTTTCAGTCGGCCGACGCCGTCTACGACGCGCGGACGCTCGGATTGCCGAAGATGGGCGTCCTCGGCGTGCAGCACATGTTCGCGATGTTCGGCGCGACGATCCTCGTGCCGATCCTGACGGGCCTCTCGCCGAGCGCCACCTTGCTGTGGGCCGGCCTCGGCACGCTCCTCTTCCATCTTGTCACGAAGCGGATGGTGCCGGCGTTCCTCGGATCGTCGTTCGCCTACCTCGCCGGCTACTTCGCGCTCGCGGGCATGGCCGGCTCCGCCGGCTACGAGGGCGTCTCCAAGACGACGATGCTCCAGTACGCCTGCTTGGGCGTCGCCTCGTCCTCGCTCGTGTACTTCGTCGTGGCCGGGTTCGTGAAGGCGTGCGGCGTGAAGACGGTGATGAAGTTCTTCCCGCCGGTCGTGACGGGCCCGATCATCATCGGCATCGGGCTCGTCCTCGCGCCCGTCGCCATCAACAGCTGCACGACGAGCTGGCCGGTCGCCCTCATCGCCATCGCCACGGTGATCGCGTTCTCCATCTTCGGGCGCGGCATGTTCAGGATCATCCCGATCCTGATGGGCGTCGTCGTCTCGTACGTCGCGGCCGTCATCTTCGGCAAGTTCGGCTGGTGCGACGCGATCAATTACGACGCCGTGGCGAAGGCCGCATGGATCGGCCTGCCCGTCAAGTGGGAGAACACGGTGTTCCCGCTCCTCTCCAGCCCCGATTGGGGCAAGATCGTGAGCGCGATCGCCATCGTCTTCCCGCTCGCGTTCGCCACGATCATGGAGCACGTGGGCGACGTCTCGGCCATCTCCTCTACGGTGAAGCGCAACTTCTTTGCGAACCCTGGCCTGCACCGTACGATGCTCGGCGACGGACTCGCCACCTGCCTCGCCTCGCTCTTCGGCGCGCCGGCGAACACGACCTACGGCGAGAACACGGGCGTCCTCTCGCTTTCGCGCGTGTACGACCCGCGCGTGATCCGCATCGCGGCGTGTCTCGCGATCCTCGTCTCGTTCTGCCCGAAGTTCTCGGCCTTCATCGGCACGATTCCGAGCGCGACGATCGGCGGCGTCTCGTTCATCCTCTACGGCATGATCTCGGCCGTGGGTGTGCGCAACCTCGTCGAGAGCCAGGTGGACCTGGGCAAGAGCCGCAACATGCTGATCGCGGCGCTCATTCTCGTCCTTACGCTCGGCATCTCCTTCTCGAAGGCGGGCGCGATCGCGTTCAGCGTCGGCTCGCTCAAGATCTCGCTCTCCGGCCTCGCCGTGGGCGCGCTCATGGGTATCATTCTCAACGCGATCCTCCCCGGCAAGGACTTTGCTTTCTCGGAGACGGCCCCCACGATCAAGGACGCCGACCGCTTCGGCGGCGTGAAGGATAACAAGTAGGAACGGTTCAAATGTTCATCAAGCTCACGCGGACGGACGGGCGTCCCATCTGGATCAACCCGGAATTCATCGTCACGGTCGAGAACCGCAAGGACGGCGGCGCGATCGTCGTGCCGGCCGGTGACGGTCTCGACTACGACGTCAAGGAATCCTCGGATGCGGTCATGCGGCTCTGCGGCGGCGAGCCGCCGCCGGAAGCCCCCGTGCCTGAACCGCCGCCGCCCGATCCGAACGAGGCGCTGCCGATCGTGAACGCGCCCGACCTGCCGGTCGACCAGGCCGAGGCGACGGTACAGGCCTTGCGCGAGAAGGTGAAGCGCCTCCGCGAGACGGCTGCGGCCAAAAAGCCGGACGAAAAGGCTGCGCCGTCTGCCGAACCGCCGCCTGCCGAAGCGCCGGAAGCAGAGCCGAAGCCGGC
>CAMNLN010000070.1 GCA_946543025.1 uncultured Verrucomicrobiota bacterium | reverse complement strand
GTGAGGTTCTTCTCGAGCTTCGTCAGCTCGCGGCGGAGCATGGAGGCCTCCTGCTTGTGCTTGGAAAGCTCGCCGTTGTTGGCGCGGGCGATGGCCTGGATCTGACGCATGCGCTTCACGCTGCCGCGGATCGTCTGGCTGTTCGTGAGCGTGCCGCCGAGCCAGCGTTCGGTCATGTAGTACTGGCCGCATTCCTCGGCCGCCTGCTTCACGATCTCCTGCGCCTGCTTCTTCGTGGCGATGAAGAGTATCTTCTTGCCGTCGAGAATCGTCTTGCGCAGAAACTCGGCAGCCTCGTCGAGGAGCGTCACCGTCTGCGTGAGATCGATGATGTGGATGCCGTTGCGCTTGTCGAAGATGTACGGCTTCATCTTCGGGTTCCAGCGCTTCGTCTGGTGGCCGAAGTGCAGGCCAACGTCGAAGAGATCCTTGAGGGAGAGGCCGGTAGCGGCCGAGGTAGGCATGTCCATGTTCTTTTCTGAACCTTTCTTCTGTTGCGGGATGACAAGCAACCGTGCCCGTCTTCCCTTGGTTAATCCGCTTTGGCGTTCCGGTCTGGACGGACCTTCGCGTCGTTCGCTTCCGCGCGGCAACGGCCACTCGGCCCTTCCGCGCCCGGAAAACAGTTATTTAGTATACCAAAAGCCGTCCGCCTGCGCAATGACGAATTTCAAATGCGCACGGGAAGGTCGGCCTGTCACCTCGGCGTGACGATGCGGATGTCGTCGAGGCGAGCCTCGTAGAGGCCTGGCGCGAAGCGGCGATCCGCGCGCACCATGATGCGGACGATCGTCTTGCCCGTATAACAGCGAAGCGGGATGGAGACGTCCGTCCACTCGCCCGGCGGCAGGCGTTTTCCCACCGGCAGTCCGCGCAAGACTCGTGCCTGCGTACCGTCCGAGAACGCCAGATCGAGCGTGACCGTACCGGCCGACTTCTCGTCCGCCGGATTCATGCGGTACTTGAGGCGCGTCGTCGGCCACACGGGGCTCTCGCCTTTCCAGACATCGGCGTAAACATAGGCGTACTTCGGATCTTTCAGTTCCGCACGGAACAGCAGCTCGCCGTCCTTCGCTCCGCAAAACCACTCCCCTTGCCCGCGCACGCCGCCCCATCGCGCGACCACGTTCTCCATCGGTCGCGTCGCCTCGCAGTCGATCGACACGTCCATCGGCGGTGCCTTCGGACAGAGCGATTCCGGCATCGGGAACTCGCCCGTCCGTACCGCGCGCACATCGGCAGCCGATGTCTTCTGAAGGAATTCCTCCAAACTAGACGAAAACCGGAAATCCTCCAGTTCCAGACGCCCCGTCCGTGCGACAACCGGGCCTGAAAGCGAGTTCGCCATCTCAAAGACCCCCAGCCCGTTTCCTTCCGCGATCACAGACGGCTTCGGCACCCACAGCTGGCTCGCCCGGAAAACGGCCGTTCCCCTATCGCCCGACGCAAAATGGAATCCCGCGCTTTCTTTGCCGGAAGCCGTCTCGTACGGCGTCACCTGCACGAGCGCCGCGTCCACATGCCCGCCCTCAGCCTGCTCAAGCTCCACGCCGCGCGCGATCGTGTCCGCGCCGTGCATCACCACCGTCGCCTTGTTCTTCCCACGAAACGTCATGCCGTCCTTGGCGGCATAGACGAACGTTCCCCGGATACGCTCGTCCGCGCAATCCGTGAACACGTGCGCCTCCAGACGGCGACGCATGTTCCAGCTCTGCACGGGGATGTTGTTTCCGCCCGCCGAACAACCTTCCGGCCGTTTCCCCTGGACATTGGGCAGGTTGAACGACAGGCGCTGGGAATAATGGGGGTTGAAGAGCGTCTCCTCCACCCACCCCCTGCGAGACGAATTGCCCACGACGAGCATTTTCTGCCATGCGACGCCGGAGAGATACGCGATGCGATGCCCGCCTGAAGGACATGTCGCGAAGTCCGCGCCGCGCCAGGCGTTCGCGATGCAGACGTCCGCAAGCCACGTATCCTCGCCGAGCGACCGCACCGCCCAAGGGTAAGGCACAGGATCAAGAATCGGATTCTCGGGATACCACACGAGCACACCGCGCAGACCCGCCCCCCGGGCGAGCGAAATGAACGGCGCGCCGTCCTCGTCGCCCTTCCCGTAACGGACGAGCAGCACGCTGCCGCCTGCCGCAGTGTGGTGCGGTGCCGACGACGACCCGCGCAATTCCACGCCCGTCGGCACGGACACCGGTCTCTTGAATGAGTACATTCCCGCCGGCACGTACACCGTGCCGCCCCCCTTCGCCGCATCAAGCGCCCGTTGAAGCGCCGACGCGTTGTCTTCCCCGTTGGTCGCGAGACCAAAATCCGTCGCGACCAGCAGCCGGTCGGACGCAGGACGCGGCCACGTCATCGGCTGATGGCGTACCGGCTCGCCGTTCCCATCCTTGACAATGACGTTGGACAGCGACTTGCCTTCGTTGACGGGTGGCTTGCCGCCGAAGCTGCAAGCGAGAAACTGAACCACCGTCGTGAAATTTGTCGTCATCGACGCGCTCCGCGCGCACCCGTCGAAACGCGTGTCGTACACCGCAAGGCCCACGCCGTTCACATGGTCCACCTCAAGACCCGTGGCACAGTCCGTGAACGTGCTTTCATCCATCACGGCGTTGGACGTTCCGCGCTTCCCTTGCGTAAATCGGCAGCCCGTGCGATAGCCATCCACCTTTAGCCGCCACACGTACTCCCAATCGCTCCGCCCGTACCAGGCGCCCAGCGTATCGTGGGTTTTCAGCCAGTCGCGCAGCAACCGCTCGTCCGGCGCGCCGGGAAGCCCGCTCGCGGACCACGCGCGCGGGCTCACCACCATGTCGATCACACGTCCGATGTCCGTCGTCGAGTCCACCGCGAAACCTGTCTTGAGCGCACAAATGCGCACGTCGCGAAACGTGTGAAGCTCGTTCGGCTCGGGCCCGATGGCGATTGCCTGCCAGGCGTTCACGAACGTACAGTCTCGGATCGTCTGGTGGTCGGGCGCGCGGCGCGGATGTTGCTTTGCGCGAACAGTCCACGGGTAAGGGACAGGATTGTCCAGCGTCTGTTCCGGGTAGTGGAAGAAAAGTCCCTGTAGGGCGCTGGAAGTCCCCATGCGGAACGTCGGCTCGCCGTTCTCGTCGCCACGCCCCGCGACGATCGAGAGGACGGTGGATTTTGCGGGCGCGGACGGATCATAGTCTCCCTTGAGGCACGTATTGATCGGCAAAGTCACCGACGAGGCGATGCGATAGGTTCCGGCCTTGAGGAACAGCGTCCCGCCGCCTGTCGCGCCAAGCGCGTCGAGTCGTCGCTGAATCTCCGGTGCGGCGTTGGCATCCGCCGGCGGTGCCATCACGTCGTCCGCCACCACAACTTCCCATGTGGGGTTGACTGTCCGCACGACCACGGCGGCCGGCAAGACGGCCCACGCGCCAACCACAGCCAGCATGTATGCCGATCGTACACGCATCGGGATTTTCATGTTTCGTTTCCCGTACCAGTTGTCAGTCAGGACGTGAGACCCTCTTGCCTTGCGTTCTTCACGGACTGCTCGTCCCTCCGCGTACCCGAAAAGTCGCCCGGCAGCTTGGCCAGATCGATCGTATCCACCGTGAAGGGCCTTGCCGTGCGCCACGCGCCGCGCGTGAAGTCCGGGCATTCCACCGGCCGCGAGCCGGAATCCACAGATTTCTCCGTGAGTTCCACCATCGCGCTCCAGGCCGCGAGATCGTAGACGTCCGTATCGAGCGGAAGGCCATTCTGAAGGCAGTAGCTCCAGCGCAGGTCCATGATGAAGTCCATGCCGCCGTGGCCGCCGACCTTTCTGGCGACCTCGCCCGCCACCTTCCAGAACGGATGGCGGTACTTCTCGCGGACGGCCTCGGTCGCCGCCGCGTCCATGTAGGCGTGCGCCTTTGCGTCGCCGGTCTTCTGCTCCAGCGCCACCTTGAACTCGGGATAGCTCATGGCCATTCCCCGTGTGCCGGAGATGAGGTTGAGGCGCGAATAGGGACGCGGCGACGAAACGTCGTGTTCCAGCAGAATCGAGCGGCCGAGCTTCGTCTTGACGAGCGAAAGGTTCATGTCTCCCATCTTGACCTTGAAATCCTTGCGCCAGTCCGTATAAAGTTCGCGCCCGTAGTGATGATAGTTCGCCTGACGGGAATCAAGCGAAACGAGGAAGTCGAAGTTGTCGCCGCGGTTGATGTCCATGTATTTCGCGACGGGCCCGAGTCCGTGCGTCGGATACCAGTTTCCGGAATGCTTCGAGTAGAAGTCGAGCGCCCAGCCGGGACGCCCGGCCTTCGACGCATCGGGATCGCCGGCGAGCGAATGATAGCGGCTGCCGTACTGCAGGTCGCGCTGATCGTGGATATAACCGGCCTCGCCGTGGACGATCTCGCCGAATACGCCTTGCTTCACCATGTTGAACATGGCCATCTCGTACTCGCCGTAGCAGCAGTTCTCGAGCATCATGCAGGGAATCCGCGTACGTTCGCTCGTCTCCACCAGTTTCCAGCATTCGTCGACAGTAAGGCAGCCGGGCACCTCGTTCAATGCCACCTTTCCATGCTCCATCGCGAACGAGGCGATCGGCTCGTGCATGTGCCAGGGCGTCACGTTGTACACGACGTCCACGTCGTCCATCTCGCAGACGCGCTTGTAGCTTTCCGGCCCGGCAAAGGTCTTCCGCGGCGCGGGCTTGCCGTTGTCCGCAAGCCACTTGAGTTGCCGGTCGATACGGTCCTGGAAGAGGTCGGCGATCGCGACGACGCGCGTACCGGGAATCATGGCGATGCGGTGCACGGCGCTGGAGCCGCGCGAGCCCACGCCCACGCACGCCACGCGCACCTCCTTCTTGGGTTTCAGGGCAAACCCTTGCATGGGGGCGCCCGTAGGGCCGAAGAACCGCATGGGATTGCCTGCGCAACCCGCCGCCATGGCGGCCAGCCCCATCCAGGCCGTACCCGCGAGGAAATCTCTCCTGTTCGTCTCGTTCATGCGGGCTGCCCTCCCTTCCCGGACGAGCCAAAGAGGCGTATCTTCTCGGCAATGACGGATTTGATCGCCGTCACGCGCGCGTTGCGCGTCTCAAGGTAGTCGAACGTGCGGTAGGCACGGCCCGCCTGCGCGGCGAGCGACGCCTCCATCGCCTTGCTGCCCGCGATGCACATGTCCGTGTGGATGTTCACCTTCGCGATGCCGCCCGCGATCGTGTTGCGAAAGTCGTCGTCCGAAAGCCCGCTGCCGCCATGCAGCACGAGGGGAACGTCGAGTGCGGCACGGATTTCCGCGAGGCGCGCCAGGTTGAGGTTGGGTTTCGACTTGTAGACGCCGTGCGCCGTGCCGATCGCCACCGCGAGCGCGTCCACGCCCGTGGCCTTCTGGAACGCGACGGCTTCTGCCGGCGTGGTATACATGTCAGCCTTCGCGTCGTCGCCTTCGGCCGCCGACCCCACGTGCCCGATCTCGCCTTCCACCGTCGCGCCCATCGCGTGGGCGATTCTCACCACCTCGGCCGTTTCGGCTAGGTTTTCGTCGTACGGCTTGGCGGACGCATCGAACATCACAGAGGTGAATCCGAGCTTCAGCGCCTCCATCGTCTTCCCGAAGGTGAGTCCGTGGTCGTAGTGGACGACCACCGGCACGGTGGCGCGCGCCGCCGCCGCGAGGAGCGCGGGCGCGATCAGCGCCAGCTCGCCGTACGGCAGCAGCACCTCGGCCGTACCGATGATGATCGGACTGCGGGCCTCCTCGGCCGCCTCGATCGCGGCCTGTAGCATGTCCGTGTCCGTCGTGTTGAACAGCCCGACGGCGTAGTGCCCCGCCTGGGCAGGCTTCAGGACGTCATTCAGCGTCGCCAACATATTTCATCTCCGAATTCTTTCGCATGTTTCGTGATTAAACCAAAGCTCCGTACTCGTTGCAGAGCGGATGGAGGACCGGCTCGTCCTCGTCGATATCGGCAAAACGAGCCACTGTCTCGAGTAAGAAGTTGTCCGTGTTGTCGTCGTTCACCTTCGAGACCTCCCCGACGATCAGGTCGCCCGTACCGGGCTTCGGTCCGAAGACATGGGCGACATAGGGCGTGAGGCTGATGGACGAACCCTTGCGCACGACGATCTCCTCGCCCGCCTTGACGACATGTTCGATGCCGTCCATGAAGACATGAACGTCCGAGTCGAGCTGCTTGCCCGTCGCGCGGTCGGCGTTCCATAGAAACACCTGCAGGTCGCCGCCCGCGCGGTTGATGATGTCCTCCGTCTTGAACACGTGGTAGTGGTTCGGGAGGCGTTGTCCCTCCTTCATGACGATGTACTTCTCGCAGTAGGGAACGCCGACGGACGGGTCGTCCAGCAGGCCGTTGCGGACCGTATAGAGCACGGCGCCGACGCGCGCGAAATCGCCCATCCCAAAGTCGGTGATGTCCCAGCCGAGCATCACCTTGCGGATGACGCCGATCTTGCCCGCATTCGCCTTCCAGTCGTCGACGGACCAGTAGGCGAACTCCGGCAGACGGACGTTGTTTCGCGCGAGGATGTCCTTCGTCCACGCGAGTGCAGCATTGATTTCAGATCGTTTCATCGGATTCTCCTTTGAAAGTTGCGGGTTGGAAGTTGCGTCAAATCTTTCGGCTTGGGAAACGCGCGAGCAGCGCGCGCGTCTCGGCGAGGGATCGTGCGCCGGAGACGGAATCCTCCGCGGCGAGATTCGCCGCCGCGCATGCCGAAGCAAGCGCAAGCCCGTCCGCCGGAGCCGCGCCCGTCACGATGGCGTGAAGCATCCCCGCGCAGAACGCATCGCCCGCGCCCACCGAGCCTTTGATCCAGCCGGACGGCAGTTCCAGCGACCCGACGGCCGCGAACGTGCCGTCCGCCGTCAGGGTTACGCCCATCTCCGGACAGTGCAGCGTCACGCTCCGACGCACACCGAGCGCCAGCAGCGCCTCGGCAATCCGCCGCAAAGCTTCAACCGACACGTTTCCCGCCGCGTCGCGACAGGAGAGACCTGTCGCCTGTTCGCCCTCGATCTCGTTGACGACGAGATGGTCGCAGTATTTTAGCGCGGGCCTGACGATTCGAGCAAAGCGGTCCGACTGCTCGCTCACGAGGTCCACGCTCGTGGGAATGCCGCGCGCCTGGACATCGTGCAGCAGCCGTGCGGCAACCGTGCCATACGCGGCGTCAGGCGCGTCGAGACTGTCCAGCAGGAGAAGGTAGCCGAGGTGGAAGAGATCGCAGTCGAGCGCGTCCAAGTCAATGTCTTCAGGCGTAAAGAGGGCGTTTGCGCCGCGCGCATGGAAGAACGTGCGCTCGCCCGTGCCGACGACGGACATGACGTCCGTATAGGACGTGGGCGCGGCGTCCGTGCGGCGTACGCGCGAAACATCCAGCCCCCTCCCTTGCAGAAACACACGCAACCAGTCGCCGTTCTCGTCCGCGCCCACCTTGCCACAGGCACATACCTCGAACGACGGATCAAGCGTCTTGAGAAAAACGCCCGTGTTGCATGCCGACCCGCCGCAGGCGCGCTGCTGGCCGAGGATGGAGGCTAGACGCCCCTGCGTCGGCCAGACGTCAATCTGCTTGACGACGTCGAGCAGGATGTTGCCCGCGAACACAACACGCGGCGGGGTCTTGCCGGTCTTCCTTTCCATGGCGATCCTTCCGAAAAAAAGAGTCCGGCGGAAACCGGACTCTCTTTGCGCGCGGCGCGTGGAACGCGCACACCTTTACCAGCGGGTGTCGCCGCGGTCGCGCCGACCATAGCCGCCGTAGCCGCCACGCCCACCGCCACGACGGTCGCCGCGATCGGTGCGGGGAGGCTTGGGCTGGGACTCGTTCACACGCACGGGACGGCCGTCGAGCGGCTGCCCGTTGAGCGCGTCGATCGCTGCCTGCGCCTGTTCGCGATCCGGCATCTCGACGAAGCCGAATCCTTTCGATCTTCCGCTTGTGCGGTCGGTCACCACGCGCGCGGAGGTAACTTCGCCGTACGCCGCAAACGCAGCCTTGAGACCTTCGTCGGTCGTGGCGTACGCCAGGTTACCAACATAGATATCCATACTTCCTGTATCCTTCTTGTCACTTGATTGGAACCGCGCTTCGACACACGCCTTACACGATTCTTGTCAATACATTTTACACGCCTTCGCCCTCGCCCGTCAAGGGGGGATTTTCCTTTTTTTGCATTTGGGCCGACCGCTCTAGACGGCGAACTTTTCCAAGATCTCTCGTCCGACCGCCTCGTAGCGCCAACCGGCGGCGAGGGGATTTCCCATGTCGTCGGGATTGTCGATGAAAGCCGTCACCGTCGCGCGGCTGGCGATCAGGACGGCGTCCACGTGAAGTTCCTCGGCGCGCGTCCGCAACCACTCCACCGCCCTGTCCGACGCCTCGGTCACCTCACGGATGTAGTGCGGGCGCGGATCGGAAGGCCACGCCTCCGGCGGCAGGACGAACGCCTCCTTGATCGCGGCGGCGTAGCGCGCCGCGATCATTTCCTGTTGGCCGCCGTGCAGACGGTGGCGGAAGAAGCCCGTACGCCCCTTCAGCGCCATGTCCGCGAGCGACTGGTCGTCTCCCAGCCAGTTACGGGGAAGGTTCCACTCTTGCGCGGTCGCTTCGCGTACGGCGGCTAAGGCGCGAAGGACGGCGTAGTGCCGTGGCTCGAAGCGCATCTTGCCCGTCTTGATGCGCCGCCACGCCTCTTGCGGGTCGGCGTCCGCGTACAAGCCGGGATCGTCGTACTTCTTCAGCTCCTCTTCCAGCCAGGCGCGCGTGCCCAACTCGTCTGCGCGCGCCTGCAGCGCCTGCCGCAGCTCGGCAAGGTAACGAACGTCGTCAAGCGCGTAGCGCACCTGCGCGTCGGTCAGCGGACGTTGCGTCCAATCCGTACAGGTCTCCGTCTTCGAGAGACCGACGTCCAGGACCTCCTGCAGGAGTTTCTGAAGGCTGATCTTCGAGGACAGACCCGCAAAACCGGCGGCGCATTGCGTATCGAACACGTTCTGCGGCTTCGCGCCGACATAGTGCCGGAGAAGTTCCAGGTCCTGGCGGGCGTCGTGGAGTATCTTCGTCACGGAGGCGTCCGCGATGACGTCGCCGAGCGCCGACGGCTTGAGCCCCTGCAGGCAGTCGAGTCCCCAGCAGGCGTCGGGGGTGCCGATTTGGACGAGCCCGAGACGCGGGCGGTAGGTGCGCGTCCAGACGAACTCCGTGTCGAGCGCCATTACGCCCGCCACGCGCGCGCGGGCGCAGGCGTCGCCGAGATCGGGCGTCGTGCGGATGATGGGCGAAGCGTCCATGTTTTCACCGTACCGGCCACTTCTTGCGAGTCGCAATCTGCCGGAGCGTCGCGCAGAGCGAAAAGTCGTCCGGCCCGATGACTTTGTTTTTCACGAGGACGTTGAAACCTTTGAGCGTACCGACGACAAAGGTGCGCTCGGCGTCGAGGTCCTTTTCCGAAAGCGATTTCAACCGCGCCTCGTAGCCGGCGCAGAGCTTCTTCGCCGCAGCCATGTAGTCGGGCTTCAGCGAGTAGGAAAGCACCTCCAGCGCGCCGTTGACGTTCTTGGGGTCGGGCGTCGCGGCATCCACCTGCGCGAAGAGCCGGGCGGCGGTCTGTTCGCGGAGCGCGCGCACGTCTTCTTCCTTTGCGGACATCTCGGAATGCGTGGTGTTGTCCCAGCGCGAGGGGATCTCGCGGATCCAGATGTTACGGAAAGGCACGGGGTCTCCGTGGTCCTGAAGCTTCCACGGAAGCTTCGTCGCGTGCGGGACGAGCGGCCTGCGCACGCGGTGCGTACCCATGCCCTCGAGTTCCCAAGCGTCCTGCACGAGTACGCCGTTGTGGAACACGGTGACGGTGCCGGGATGGAGAACCTTTCCGTCCTTCCAGATGGGCTGGTGGAAGATGATGTCGTACGTCTGCCACACGCCGGCGGGGCGGCTGGCGTTGACGAGCGGCGGATTCTGCGCATAGACCGAAGCCGCGATGCCGTCGGGGTAGTTGCGCTCGACCTTGGCGTCTGGGTCAGGATCATAGGAGTTGAGTATCTGAATCTCGTACTGGCCCATCGGAATCACGCCCGAATTGCCGCCGAGCTGCCCGTGCTTGCGAGCGTCGTCGAGGGGGCTGAGCCATTCGACGTGGAACTGCGCGTCGCCGAACGCGCGCCGCGTACAGGCGAGGCCGGAGCGGGGCGTACAGATGAACGCGCCGTCCTTCACGCGCCACTTCGTAGGCTGTCCCTTCGCGTCGCACCAGTTCTCGTCCACGCTCTTCTGCGTACCGTCGAAAAGGACGATCGCGTCCGAAGGCGGCTTGCCGGCCGGAGTTTCCACCTGTTTCGGGTAAGGGCGGTTGAAGTCGTGCACCGCCCAGGCGTGCTTGGCGTCCGGCGTATCGCCGTAGAGCCCGAAAATCCCGCGTTCGCCGGCCCCGGCGCAGAGCGCCACGCCGCAGATTCCTGCCACCAGTATCTTGTTTTTCATGCCGCCATTATACCACATCTCCCGCGCTGTGCTATAATGTCCGCCATGGCAAACGAACATCGCAAGGGACCGCGCGAGCTCTGTACCGGCGGCGAATGGATCTATGGACGCAACCCCGCCGTGGAGGTGATGCGCGCCGGACGGCGCGCCGTCCGCGAGGTGGTGCTGCCGCCCTACGACAAGAACGAGGCGGATGAAATCGCCTGGTTGCGCCAGACCGCCCGCGAGCGGCACGCCGTCGTCCGCACCGAAGACCGCAAGCGGCTCGATGCGCTCACGCGCGGGGGGCACCACCAGGGCGTCGCCCTCAAGACGGACGCCTATCCCTACGTGGACTTCGGCGACATCCTGCGTGCCGTGGAGGACGACGAGAACGCCAAGATCGTCATCCTCGACCACCTGGAAGACCCTCAGAACGTCGGCTCGATTCTCCGCACGGCCTGCGCGATCGGCGCGACGGGCGTCGTCATCCCCGAAGACCGCGGTTCGGGCGTCACCCCCGCCGCCGTCCGCGCCTCCGCCGGCGCAAGCGAGTACCTCAAGGTCGCCCGCGTGGTCAACCTCGTCCGCGCCATGAAGCAGCTCAAGGACGCCAACATGTGGATCACCGGCCTCGACTGGGGCAAGGACGCGAGGCCATACACCGAGATCGACTTCAAGGGCCGCGCCGGACTCGTCGTCGGCGCAGAAGGCACGGGCATCTCCCGCCTCGTCCGCGAGACGTGCGACTTCATCGCCGTCCTCCCCATGCGCGGTGAGATCGAATCCCTCAACGCCGGCGTCGCCGCCGCCATCTGCATGTACGAAATGATCAGAGAAGGAAAAAAGAAATGAAAAGGCTCACGTTCCTCGCCCTGGCGCTCGCATCCGCCTGTGCCCTCGCCGCCGATTTCCAGACCAACCCCGTTCCGGCGCTCGGACAGAACGCCAAGGACCAGAAGGCGTTCGACCCCGCCGGCAAGGGGCCGCGTGTCTTGTTCGTCGGCAATTCCATCACCCTTCACGGGCCGCGCCCGCAGATCGGCTGGACCAACAACTGGGGCATGGCCGCCTCGGCCCGCGACAAGGACTACGTCCACCTGCTCCAGAAGAAGATCGTCTCCGTCCGCCCAGACGCGCAATGCTGCCTCCTGCAGGTGGCCGGCACCTTCGAGCGCTCGTTCTTCAAGCCCGACTGGTCATGCGAGAAAAACTTCCGCTGGGCGCGCGAATTCAAGCCGGACATCATCGTGATGTTCTTCGGCGCCAACGTGCCGAAGACGTACGACGACGGCAAGATGGACCCCAAGCCTGCCCGCTCGTACGGCGATGCGCTCGACGCCTTCCGCGCCTACCTCGATCCCGACGGCAAGGCGATCGCGCTCATCTCGCAGGGTTTCTACGTTCGCCCGAAGCTCGACACCGAGAAGGAGACGGTGGCGAAAAAGCGCGACGACGTGTTCGTAAACATGGAGGACATCCGCGCGCGCGCGGACGCCCACGGTCGCTACAACCATCCGGGAGACCTCGGCATGCAGCTCATCGCCGATCGTTTCTGGCAACACATCGAGCCGCGTCTGCGCAAGTAACGCACATGCCGCGGAGGCGAAGCCGGCCGTCACCCGCCGAGCTTCGCGTGCAAACGGTCGAGGACTTCGGCCAGCCGTTCACGCTTGTCCATCACAGAGGCGAGCGGCGACGGAAAGAGCGACGGCTCGGGTTCGACGCGCGTCTCTGCGAAGTCCGTCACGCCGAACCCGATCAGACGCACGGTGCGCCGTCCGCCTTCGGGCCATTCGCGGTCGAAAAGCGCCAGCGCGAGATGGCGGAACGTCATGTCGTCGCGCGCCGGCAGCTCGAAGCGCGCCTGCCTTGTGATCGTGCTGAACGTGCCGTCACGCAACTTCAGCTTCGCCGTGCGCGCCCAACGCGTCTCGCGACGGAAACGCCGCCCCACTTCCTCCACAAGCCGCAGCAGGGTCGCGCGTACCGCCGCACGGTCTGTCTCGTCTTCCGCAAACGTGTGCTCGCGCGAAACGCTCTTTTCCTCCTCCTCGCAAGCTATCTCTGAAAAGTCGACTCCGTTCGCGTGGCGCTGGATCGACTCCGCCGCCGCGTCACCGAGTATCTTCCGCAGGAAACGCGGATCGGCCGCCTGCAGGTCGCCGCACGTGCGGTAGCCGTACTTCGCCAGAATCTCGTTGGTCTTCTTCCCCACGCCCCACAGGATCTTCACCGGCTTCGGCGCGAGCCATGCCCGCACCTCGTCCGCCCCGAACGGCATCACGCACAAGCCGTCCGGCTTCGCCTCCTCGCTGCCGATCTTTGCCAGAAGCCGGTTCGGCGCAAGGCCCACCGAACATGTCAGGCGACATGCCTCCCGCACCTCCGCCCGCAGCTTCTCGCCCAGCGTGCGCGGATCGCCGAACAGGTGCACCGTGCCTGTCACGTCAAGGAACGCCTCGTCCACGGACACCCCTTCCACGAACGGCGAATAGTGTTCCAAAATCTCGAACACTTGGACCGACACGGCCGAATAGACCTTCATGCGCGGCTTCACGAAGATACCCTGCGGACAGAGGCTGTACGCCGTGCGGCTGGGCATCGCCGAACGGACGCCGAACTTCCGCGCCTCGTAGGAGCAGGTGGAGACGACGCCGCGCTCGTGCGGCCCCGCGCCGACGATGACCGGCTTCCCGCGCCACTCGGGATGGTCGCGCTGCTCCACGGCCGCAAAGAACGCGTCCATGTCCACGTGCAGGATGACGGGCCTGTCCACGGCGCGCCTTCCGTCTCCGTCACGGCTTCTGCGCGAGGAACGCCGTGGCCGCAGAAATCGCACGGTCGGTGAGCGCCGTCAGGCACCAGTTCTGCATGTAGCCGTACGTGTTCTCCGTGTAGCCGGCGAGCCCCACGAAGAAAAGCGGCGAGAAGACGAGATCCTCGTACGTCTGGCTGTAATCCTCGTGGAAGAGCACGCGCCCCGTCTTGTTGTCGTAGATCTTGAGCTTGGCCGTCCAGGTCTGGACGGAATATTCCGTGGTCAGCACGGAACACAGCATCCAGGCCCATTCCTTGGCCGTCTCGGA
>CAMNLN010000069.1 GCA_946543025.1 uncultured Verrucomicrobiota bacterium | reverse complement strand
GTTCAAACTCGCCATCCCACCTTTCTACACGATCTACACGTTCTACACGGTTAAAACTAAACCAATCCACCAATTCTACACGGTTAATCAAATGAGAATTTTGATAACAGGCGCTAAGGGCTTCGTAGGATCGAACCTTTGCTTGACATTGCGACAGATGCCAAACGTCGAAGTCCTTCCCTACGATCTTGGCGACGGGCCGAAGCTTGAGGAATACCTCGCAACATGCGACTTCGTGATGCACCTCGCGGGCGTGAACCGGCCGAAGGATCCTGCCGAGTTCAAGACCGGCAACACGCTCTTCACGGAGGACATCCTCGAACGGCTCTCCACCCGCAAGGATCCGCCGCCGGTGCTCCTGAGTTCCAGCATACAGGCGGCGCTCGACAACGACTACGGCAGGAGCAAGGCGGCCGCCGAGGAGGCGGTAAGGGCGTATGGCGAGAAAACCGGTGCTTCAGTCTATGTCTACCGTCTTGCCAATGTTTTCGGGAAGTGGTGCCGTCCGAACTACAACAGCGCGGTGGCAACTTGGTGCCATAATATCGCCCGCGACCTGCCGATCATGGTGCGCGACCCAGAGGCGACGGTGACATTGGTGTATGTCGATGATGTGGTGAAGAGTTTTATACACCATGTAGGTTGTGCAGGGGGGCGGAGGGTGGAGAACCGTGTAGACCGTGTAGATCGTGCAGAAGAGATGGGGGTAAATGCGACTGCCCGTAATCATTACTCTGTGGAGCCGAGCTACACGCGGACGTTGGGGGAAATTGTGGGGCTGATACGGAGCTTCCACGACGAGCCGCGGACGCTCATGGTGCCGGATCAGGCGGACGGTTTCTCCAAGAAGCTTTATGCCACCTACCTTGCCGCTCTGCCGGAGGAGAAATTCGCCTATCCGCTCACGATGCATTGCGATGCCCGCGGCAGTTTCACCGAGGCCCTGCACTCGGCAGAGCGCGGACAAGTGAGCGTGAACGTCTCGAAGCCGGGCATCGTGAAGGGACAGCACTGGCACCACACGAAGCACGAGAAGTTCCTCGTGGTGAGCGGAGAGGGCGTGATCCGGTTTAGGAAGATGGACGAGCCAGACGGGCGGGTGATCGAATATCGCGTCAGCGGCACCAAGCTGGAGGTGGTGCGTATCCCGCCGGGCTACACCCACAACATCGAGAATCTCGGCACCGATGACATGGTGACGCTCATGTGGGCGAACGAGGTGTTCGATCCCGTCAATCCCGACACGTTCAGGCAGGACGTATGAACATCCTTGTACTGAGCCTTATCTTCAGTCCCGACAACGTCTCAACCGCCCAGATCTGGGCCGGCATCGCCGAGGATCTCCAGCGAGCGGGGCATAAGCTCCGCGTCATCACGACGACGCCGCATTTCCATCGCGACGCGAGCATGGAGACGAGGCAGCCGCTTCGGAACTGGATGGGCCGGCTGGTGCGGCGCAGCGAGTACGCCGGCATTCCGGTATATCACGTCCTCATGCCGAACAAGGGCATATGGCCGCCCCTGCGCATCCTCTCCTGGATAAACTTCCATATCCTCGCCACGCTGCTCGGCTGGTTCATCCGGTTCAAGCCGGACGTGGTGATTGCGCCTTCGCCGCCGCTGACGATCGGACTGAACGCATGGGCGATCGCGGCGATCCGTCGCGCAAGGTACATCTACAACGTTCAGGAGATCTATCCAGACATCGCGGTCAATCTAGGCGTCATGAAAAACAAGCTCCTGATCCGTTTCTTCGGCTGGCTGGAGCGGCTGATCTACCGAAAGGCGGTGCGGGTGACATCCATTACAAAGACGATGTGCGACAAGATCGCGACGCGCACGAGCCCGGAGAAGGTGCGTCTCGTGCCGAACTTCGTCGACCTTTCCGATGTCGTGACTTGCCCCCGCGACAACGCGTTCGCCGCCGAGCATGGGCTGGGCGGGAAGTTTGTCCTGACCTACGCTGGAAACATGGGCATTCCGCAACGTCTGGACGTGATGGTCGAACTCGCGCGCCGGCTCCCGTCGCTTATGGTGTTGCTCGTGGGGGGCGGCGGCGACGCGGCGAGGCTTAAGTCTCTGGCGGATGGCCTGCCAAACGTGACGTTCGTGGATTACCAGCCGATTTCCCGCATGCCGGAGATCTACGCGGCTAGCGACTTGTTCTACGTTGGGCAGGACGCTTCAGCGTGCTCGGACGGCATCCCCAGCAAGATCTACCGCATACTTGGCTACCGCAAGCCGCTTGTGGTGATGACGCGAGGGGATTCCGACCTGGCCGATTTCGTGAGAGAGTCCGGCGGAGGCGTGTTGCTTGATGAAGACCTGGACGCCGCCGCGCGGACGGTTGCCGACCTTATGGGAGATCCGGCTCGGCTGTCGTCGTACGGGGAGAACGGCTGGAAGCATGTGACGAGGGCCTTTGACCGGGCTTCCGTAAGCAGCAGGTACGAGGAGATTTGCAAAGAAGCGTTGGAGGGGAATCATGCTTGATTTCGACATAGAGGCGTTTGTGAGGAAGCACATGACGCGGCGGCCCGAGTCGTTGCTGTCGGCGGATTTCGCGCGCCATGCCGACGAGCTGCACCGGCGCATCGACGGCAAGCGGATGCTTGTGGTGGGCGGCGCAGGCACGATCGGCTCCAACTACGTGAAGGCCGCGCTGCGTCGCTTCGCGCCGGCAGCCGTCTACGTGGTGGACATCGACGAGAACCAGCTGACGGAGCTTACGCGCGAGCTGCGCGCGGGCGACGGCTACAACGTCCCTGACGAGTACGTCACAGAGCCTATCGACCTCGGAAGCAATCTCTTCGAGAAGTTTTTTCGCACGAAGGGGCCGTTCAACATAGTGGCCAACTTCGCCGCCCGCAAGCATGTGCGCGCGGAGCGGGACGTGCATTCCATCGAGGCCATGTGCGAGACGAACGTCTTCATGGCGAAGAAGCTTCTCGACTTGTTGCTTTCGGTGCCGCCTGAGCATTTCTTCTGCGTCTCCACCGACAAGGCGGCAAACCCGGTGAACGTGATGGGCGCGACGAAGAAGCTGATGGAGGAGACGATCATGGCGTACGCCGATCGTCTGCCAATCGTGACGGCGCGCTTCGCCAACGTCGCGTTCTCCAACGGATCGTTGCCGATCGGCTGGCTCAACCGCATCGCGAAGCGGCAGCCCCTGTCGTGCCCGCTCGGCATCCGCCGCTTCTTCGTGAGCCCGATTGAGTCTGGCGAGTTGTGCCTCTTCGCGTCCGTGATGGCGAAGAGCGGGGACATCGTATACCCCAAGCTCGATCCCGACAAGGACATGATCCCGTTCGACGCGGTAGTAAAGGACATGCTTGGGTGCATGGGGCTCGGATGCAGATCCTGCTCGTCTACGGCAGAGGCGAAGAAGGCGATCACGGTTTTTTGCCACGAAGGGCACAACGATGGCAAAAAGGGTGACGGACATGGAGAGGATGATGGATATCCGTGCGAGTTCTTCGGAAGCGACACGAGCGGAGAGAAGACGTTCGAGGAATTCTACACGAATACGGACGTGAAGGACGAGACGACGTTCGTGAACCTTGGCGTGGTGAAGAACGCAAAGAAAAGGTCGGTCGTGGAAGTCGAGGCGATATTCAGGAATTTGCGCGAGGTTTTTGACAAGCCGGGCGCGACCAAGGCGGATGTCGTCGAGGTGCTCAAGGACTACCTGCCGGATTTCCATCACATCGAGAAGGGAAAGAGCCTTGACAACAGGATGTAGTCTCTGCACGCTCTGCACGTTCTACACGGATAAGCTGACATGAAGATACTGATCTCTGGCGCGTATGGGTTTGTCGGAACGAATCTGTCGAAGTACCTTGCCTCCAAGGGGCATGAGTGCATCGCCCTGGATCTCGCAAAGGGCGATGTGGATGCCTATGCGGCATTTTACGCATGGGACGAGCTTGGCAAGATAGACTGGGCCGGCATCGATGCCGTCGTCCATCTCGCCGGCAAGGCGCACGACACGAGGAACGTCACCGAGCCCAGGGTGTACTTCGACGTGAACGTGGGCCTTACGCAGAAGCTCTTTACGGCGTGCGGCGACAAGGTTGAGACGTTCATCTACTTCTCCAGCATCAAGGCGGTGGATGGCGACACGCCCTACGCGCAGAGCAAGCGCGAGGCGGAGAAGTGGCTGGACGGGAGGGCGGTGGTGCTTGAGCCGGCGATGATACACGGTCCGGGGAACAAGGGGAACCTCAATCTGCTCTTTGCCGTCGTGAAGCGCGGAATCCCTTGGCCGCTCGCGGCGTTCGAGAACAAGCGGAGCTTCACGAGCATCGGCAACGTGTGCGCAGTTGTCGAGGTGTTGTGCAAGGGGAGTGTCCCAAGAGGAATTTATCCGTTGTGCGACGACGAACCGGTGAGCACGAATCGGCTTATCGAGCTCATTGCGGAATCACGGGGGAAGAAGGCCCGCCTTTGGCGCCTTCCGAAGGGTCTGATGCGGCTCGTCGCGAAGATAGGCGATGTCTGCCGGTTGCCGCTCAACAGCGAGCGTCTGGGGAAGTTGACGGAGGACTCGGTTGTGGACAATTCAAAGATCAAGTCGGTCCTCAGTTGGGCGAGCATGCCGATAAGGGCGGAGGACGGCCTAAGGGAGACGTTGAAGACTTTTTAAAAGGAGTTGCGCGATGTACAGGTTTGTCAAACGATTGCAGGACATTCTTTTGTCCGGCTTTGCGATTTTAGTCTTGTCGCCGTTGCTTGTGCCAGTGATGATCATCCTGAAGTGCACGGGCGAGCATGACATCTTCTACGGGCAGGAGCGGATCGGATACCGTTGCCAGCACTTCAAGATACTGAAGTTCGCCACGATGCTTCGCAACTCTCCCAACATGGCGGGAGGGTTGCACACGACGCGCGGCGACCCGCGTGTGTTGCCGTTCGGACGCTTTTTGCGGAAGACGAAGATCAACGAGCTGCCGCAGCTGTTCAACATCTTTCTCGGCGACATGTCGATCGTCGGTCCACGTCCGTTGGTGGACAAGACGTTTGCGCCATACCCCGACGAGGTGAAGGCAAGGATCTATTCGGTGAAGCCGGGGTTGACGGGAATTGGGTCGGTATTCTTTCGCGATGAAGAGACGATCCTCTCGAACTCCGCGCTGCCGCCCGACGAGTGCTACGCAAAGGTCATTGCCCCGTACAAGGGCGCATTGGAGATGTGGTATCTGGAGCATGTCGGCTTTTGGACGGACTGGAAGCTGATCTTTCTCACGGCATGGGTCATCCTGTTCCCCAAGAGCCGATTGGCCGAACGGATGTTCGGCGATTTGCCGAAGGGGTTTGAGGGCGTGAAGGTTTGAGAGCGTGCGAGTTTGAAAACAAGGAGTTGCGAATGGATTGCCGTACGGTTGTGACGGGAGCAAAGGACGGCATAGGGCATGCCGTGGTGGACAAGTTGCTGGCGGTCGGGTCAAACGTCTTGGGGCGGGGATTGGTTCTCGCAATCGCCAACGCTCGGACACTTGCCAATGTCTCGGTTGTTCTTTGTCCTCTGTCCTACAGGGAGGTTGACCATGTATTTGCTCAATAAGATAGTCGGCGGGTTGCTCAACCCGCTGGTGATCGGCCTGGCGCTGGCAATTGTCGGGGGGCTGTGCCTTTGGCGCAACTGGCGGAAGACGGGCTTCGGTCTGCTGATCGGTTCCGTGGCGTGGTGCTGGTTCTGGAGCATGCCGATTACGTATCGCTGGCTAGGCGGCTTGTTGGAGGGCGAGTGGCCCGTGGTCAAGGCGGAGGACGCGCCGGTTGCCGACGCCATCGTGCTGCTGGGCGGCGGTATGGGGTCGAACACGAACGTCTATCCCTACGCCGAGATGTGGAGCGCGGCCGACCGCGTGTGGCACGCGGCGCGCCTGTACAAGGCCGGCAAGGCGCCGATCGTCATTCCGTCGGGCGTATGCGAGCGAGAAAGCACGTTGCCCTTGCTGCTTGACCTCGGTGTGCCGGAAAGCGCCGTCGTAATCGAGGACAAGGCGCGCAACACGGAGGAGAACGCCAAGTTCGTGGAAAGGCTGCTGAAGGAAAGGACTCACGCAGAGGCGCAGGGACACGGAGAAGAGGAGAACAAAGTTTTGCTCGTGACTTCTGCCTGGCACATGAGGAGGTCGGTGCTGATGTACAAGCGCTATGCGCCAAGCCTCGAGATCATCCCGGCGGCGGCGGATTACGAGGCTACGGTACACGCGGGACGGCCGTTCCTTCTCAAGGACATCTGGCCTGACGCTTTCATGCTCTCCGCGAATTCATATCTCTTCAAGGAGGAGATCGGATATTGGGGATACAGACTTCTGCGGCGGTAAACCTGCAGCCATGAGGGTCGTGTGAAAATACCTGTCGTCTTTGCCTTCGACGAGAGCTATGTGCTTCCGGCGAGTGTCGCGATCAGGTCGCTGATCGAGGCGAAGGCCGATGGGACGAGCTATGAGATCATCGTCCTTCACGGCGGCTTGAGCGCGCGGACACGACGGCGCATGGAGGCGTTGACGCCAATCCGATGGGTGGAGGTCGGCGATTCCCTTTTTGAAGGGTGGCCGAAGAGATGGTGTTGCCCCATGTGTTATCGGCTAGTAATGGCCGAAGCTCTCTCCGATGTGGGAAAAGTTGTCTGGTGCGATTGTGACGTGGTGTTCAACTGCGACCTTACGGAACTGTTCCAGACAGATATCGAAGGATATGACTGGGCGGCTATCCCGATGGAGCGTCCCGATGAGCGAGCAGGGATTCACCGTCACTGGAACGGCACCGATGTGGTCTATACCTCGTGCTGCCTTGTGGCGGATCTGGACCACTGGCGGAAGTCTCGTTTTGCCGAGAAATTCGCAAGGACGGCAACGCGTTACGACGAGACACTTCTCATGCCAGACCTTGACGTGCTGAACTCGATTGCCGCGCACGTGAAGCCCCTGCCGATCGATTATTCCGTTTTTATCAGGCTAGTCACCGACGGCGTTTCCGCGTCAGAGTACCCTTGGCTCGAGCGCATGTTCGGGGCAGAAACGCTGCGCCGCGCGATAGACCATCCGAAAATCGTCCACTTCGCGGGGCCGTCTATGAAGGTGTGGCTCCAATGTCTAGAGAAAATGCCGCCTATGTATCGTCATGAGGTTATCAGGTCGCCGTTCTGGGATCCTGACCGCGAGCGCGGCGGCGCGATGGCGTTCGTGAAGTTCACGTGGCATTCGCTCGCTTATGCGCTGACGCGCAAGAGCACGCATCGGCGCATGGCGGGGGTCTATCGGCGAAGCCTCCGTAGGGTAGAAGAGAAGAATGAAGGGGGCATGACGCGATGGTCGACCCCATAGAGATCGCGCTGGCTGCCGACGCCAATTACCGAATGGGGCTGCTTGTGACCGTGTGCAGCCTTGCGCGCCATGCCGATAGTGACGCGGCCATTCGTTTCTCTGTCATTGACGGTGGGCTTCAGCAGGAGGATTGGGATTTTCTGTGCCGGAAGGCGCTTGAGCTTCATCCCAAAAGCATGTTCAACCGGCTGACGGTGGATATGCAACGTTTCGCTGCGTTCAAAACGTGGAACGGCGACGGGCGCATGACATACGCGCGCCTGCTCCTTCCGGAACTCATGCCTGGCACGAGGCACGTAATATATTGCGACGCCGATTTCCTGTGGCTGGCCGACGTGGCGGAACTGTGGACGTTGCGCCGCGCTGATGTCGTATGCCTCGGCGTCCCAGACGGAACGGAGGTCGTCATCGAGCGGGAGCGCAACTGGTTCGCGGCCCATGGTTTTCCGTTTGACGGCATGCGTTATTTCTGCGCGGGCATGTGCCTTCTCAACCTGGATCTGTGCCGCCAGATGGATGTCGCGGGGAAATGCATCTCCTTTCTTTCACGATGGCCTGATGCGCAATTCCCAGACCAAACCGCCTTGAATGCCGTGCTGGGCGAGCGCCCGTCCATATCAGGTGTCACGAACCTCGTTCTCTTGCCCGAGAAGTGGCATCGGCTCTCTCGGGTCGTGACGGCGGCCGACCTGAAAGACGGCTGTGCCATCCACTACGCCGGAGATGCTCCATGGCAGAGGGCCGGGTGGTACGCGCCGCTTTCTGACGTCGTCATGCTTTGGTATCGGGAATACGGTCGCATCCTCGGCATCGGGACGTGGCGCGCGCTGTGCCGCTTCAATGGCGCGATGAAGGCCGTGTTCCTGCGCGGCGTGTCACTTGCGCTGACCGTTCCTGTTCTCCGATCGATCAGCTATTGGATCATTGAGGACATCCGACGCGCGACCATCGGAGACGAATTGCGGGCGAAGAACCGCAGGTTGGGGATAGGCTTGGCATGAGGATCCTCTACATAACGCAAAGCGATCCTGCCAAGACGGGTAGCGGCACCGAGCAGCGGACGCATCGCCTGTGGCGCAAGCTGCAGGCGATGGGCGAGGTGACGGTCGTGCACTGGAGCGAGCTGAATGACAGGAGCATCCTTGCCGCGATCTTCCGCAGGTTGTTCCGACCTGCGGAGTGGCCGTGGAGGCTAGGGCGGCGGACGCGTCCGTGGAATGAAACTTTCGATCTGGTCGTGACGCGATACCTGAACACCGCAGTTCGCGCGCGCGCCTGGGAGATCGCGCCATGCAAGGTAGACGTGGACGACCTGCCGAGCGCGGCGTCGCGGTCCGTGTGGAGCAGGTCATGGCCGTTTGGGACGAGATGGATTCCGCAGCTTGTGGTGCGGATGTGGGAGCGGTATGCGCTTCGCCGTCTGTCGGGCGCGTGGGTGGCCAATCCTGCGGATCGGGCGGCGGTCTCTCGGTTCTGCCCTTGCGAGGTCTTTGCCAACGAGGCGATGCCGCCGAAGTCGGGATACCGCGCAAGGGGACGGCAGAAAAAGATGCTTTTGACCGTAGGGGGACTCGACTATCCGCCCAACGCCGAAGGTGTCAAATGGTTCATGCGCAAAGTCTGGCCGCAGGTACGTTCTCGTGTGTCAGATGTCACCTATGTCGTCGCGGGCAGGGGGCGAATCGGCGATGGCAAGCTTGCTGCTCTACCTGGCGTCAGTTTCGCAGGATTTGTCGATGATATCGACGCCATGTACGAAGAGGCGCAGGCTGTGGTGGTACCGATACTGTCTGGCGCCGGCACGTCCATCAAGGTGCTGGAGGCCTTGGTGCGGGAGAGAACCGTATTCGCCACGCCGTTCGCCCTGCGAGGACTTGCGGATGCCGATGCTGATCGGCGGGTCGTTTCCTGTTCGTCGGCGGACGATATGGCGCAGAAGATTTGCGGTTGGCTGCAGGTGAGCGGAAATGCGGAAGAAGGGTTGGCTTGACGAGGCTCCTTGGCAACACGGCGGCGCTGTATGTCCGCGGGATAGTCGCGTTGGCGTGCGGCGTGTTCGCTAGCCGCTGGGTGATCGCATCTCTCGGTACGGAGGGATACGGCATCTACGTGTTGCTATGCGGTGTGACGGCCATCGCCATTTTCGCAAACGATGTGGCGAGCCGAGCGACGGAACGCTATCTCGCGGTCGCGGTGGGGCGAGGGGAGGATGTGCGTGCCTGGTTCGGCACGTCGGTCGTCATCCACGGTGCGCTTGCCCTTGCGCTTGTTTGCCTGGGGTATCCTTTGGCGGTTCTTGCCGTTTGGAAGTGGCTGTCGATTCCAGCCGGGTGGGGTGCGGACGCGGCGGGTATGCTGAGGTGGCTGTTCGTGTCGTCTGCCGTGGTGGTTGCGAACACGCCATGCAGGAACGCGATGGCCGCGTACGGGCGGATCGGAGAAGTGGCGATCTGGGGGTGCGTCTGTCCGTGCGTCAACCTGGCGGCGGCGGCGTGGATGGTGGCGCATTCGGGGCGCTGGCCGGTGTTCTACGTGATGGCGCTTGCATGCGGTACGATCGCAGCCGAGGCGATTGTGTTTGTGCGGTCGAACTGCCTTTTCCGCGAATGTCGCGTGTCGCGGTTGGTCCGCCCCGACGCTGCGCGTGTGCGGGCGATCCTGCGCTTCTCCCTGTGGCGCCTTGGGGCCGAGATGGGGGCGATGGTCGGAAAGCAGGGTCTGACCATTCTTGTGAACAAGGTGCTGGGACCTGTATGGAACGCGAGCCTTGGGATAGCCCGGGCAGTATCAAACCATGCGGATAGCCTGGCCGTTTCATTCGGGAATTCGCTTGTTCCCCAACTCGCGAACGAGGCCGGCGCGGGAGATGTGGCGAGGTTGGCGCGAAGCACCGAACGCTATTCTTTCGTCATGGCGGCGGTATTCCTGTTCTTCGCTGTCCCGATTGCGGTATCGATGGAGGACATCTTCGTCCTTTGGCTCGACCAAGTGCCGCCAGGTGCGGTGACGTGCGCCTGGTGGCTTATGTCGGCGCTTGCCTTCGGGGAAGGATCGCGCAGTTTCTTCGATGCAGTGACGGCGTCGGGCAAGGTGCCGCGGCTCTATGTCGCGTGCGGGATCCTGCAGGCGGGGATGCTGGTGGCGGCGGGGCTGGCGTGGTGGTTGGGATATGGCTTCGACGGGATGATGGCGGGGGTGTTTCTGATGCAGGTGGCGCTGTCGACAGTTTCCGTCGTCCTGGCGGAACGACGCATCGGCACGAGCTGGCGCAGGTGGTTGCTTCGGACCGTAGCGCCGCTGGGGGGGGCGGTCGGAGTCGCGGTGCTGGCGGGGGGGCTGGTTAGAATGTGGATGCTTGAGGCGGGAGCCGTGTGGCGTACATTGCTGGCGAGCGGCATGGCCATGCTCGTATTCCTGGTTGGATGTTGGCGTGCGGGAAGGTTCTGGCTGCGGAGAGGAGGGGAGGCATGAGGTTCTCGGTAATCGTTCCCGTCTACAACGCGGCGGACTTCCTGCGCGCGTGCCTCGATTCGGTTGCCGGGCAGACGTTCTCGGACTGGGAATGCCTGTGCGTAGACGACGGTAGCGCCGACCACAGCGCGGATATCCTTGACGCGTACGCCACGCGTGACGCTCGCTTCCGCGTCATTCGTCAGCAGCATCGAGGCGTCGGTCCCGCGCGGAACGCCGCGCTCGACCGTGCGGTTGGCGACTACTTGGTGTTCGTAGACGCCGACGACACGCTCGAACCGGATGCGCTCCTTTCGCTGAAGAACGCGGGAGCCGACATCGTCACGTATCTGTCGCTCGACGGACGCTGGGGCATAACGGACACGTGCATTCGCATCTTCGACCGTTGCGTGGGCAACCTGCTCGCCTGGAACGCGGCCTATCGGCGGGAGGCGGTCGGCGAGATACGGTTCCCGAACTTCCCGAACTTTGAGGATGTCGTCTTCGCGACGGCGGTATTCTGCCGTGGAGCACATGTGGCGTCCGCGGCACGCTGGTACGATCATCGCGCACGTGCGGGGTCGGCAATGGATCAGTACACATGGCGGCGAGTGGCGGGGAACTTCAAGGCGGGATTGATGATCCGTAGCCTTGCGGCCGACTATATCTCACGGCAGGATGGATGGCGGCGTCGGTTCGCCATGCGGCTTGTCCTGGGACGAAAACTGCTTGCGCACGTCGTGCTGCACGTGGCTGCGTACGCCGTGCGGGCGACCCTCGCGCCGTTGCGTGGACGGGGGAGGGAGATTTAGCCGATGGGATTGCTGTTCGAGATCAAGCAACGGACGCTTGGGGTGCTGTACGGCATCGACCAGATGTTGCCGAAGAGGCTGGGTGTCTGTATCCGCAACCGGTTCGCGCCATGGCGGAAACCGATTCTCGACGTAGTCGAGATCCATCTGACCGACCATTGCAATCTCAATTGCGCCGGCTGCCTCCACTTCACGCCGCTCGCCAAGAAGTGGTTCGCGGATGCGCAGGAGGTGGGAAGGGACCTGAAGGCGCTGCGCGAAAAGTTCCGCTACATTCGCCATGTGACGCTCTTGGGCGGGGAGCCGCTGTTGCATCCCGATTACGAAAAGTTCGTGACGTCCGTGAAGGAGATTTCGCCGGAATCGCTCGTGACGATCGTCACCAACGGGGTGATGCTGAAAGGTGATGTGCTGGACAGGTTACTTCGCGTGTGCGCGAAAAATCATGTTCGCGTAAAATGGACCGTCTACCCGCCGATTGAGCATAGGCGCGAAGAGCTGGTACGGGCGTTCAAGGACGCCAAGGTTGAGATGTTCATGGTTGACGTAGGCGATTTCTACGTGAAGATGTTGCCGGACGGCGGCAACCCGAAGAGCGCGTTGCGGCTCTGCAGGAATTCGACGTACTGCCCTTATTTGCGAGATGGCCGATTGTACACGTGCGCGCAGGCGTATCACATACGCGACTACATCGCCGCGTGGAAAAGGGAAACGGGCGAGGAGAGCAAGATGCGCCCGTCAAGGGGGCTTGACGTTCACGACGCGAAACTTGACGGTTGGGCCATACTTGAATACCTGATGACTCCCTGCGAGACATGTCGATTTTGCGCCGACTCGTTCCGATACATGAAATGGGGACATTGCACGGGCAGCGTGAAGGAGTGGATTCGTTGATGAACATCCTTCATGTCTGTGCCGGGTGGGAGGAGAGCAACGGCGCCGCCAACATCGCGCGCATGGTCGCGGGCGAGCAGGAGGCGTCTGGAAATTCCGTCGCGTACAGGACATGGGCGCGGATCAAGGAATTGCGTGCGGTGGACGAGGTGTGGATCCACTGCGCGTGGAAGCCGTGCCTGTGGTGGGCGGCCTTGTGGGCGAGACGGTACAGGTGGATGCCGGAGGCGAGCTACGACCCTGTTCGTCTTGCCTTTCATGGTTGGAAGAAACGGCTGGCAGGGCCGATCGAGAGGTTCTTCCTGCGGCGGGCGGACCGGGTGGTGGCGACATGCGAGGCGGAAAAGGAATGGGTCAAGGCATATCTGGGAAAGCGCTGCCCGATGATCGAGGTGACGGATATAAAAAGGTTCTTTGATTTGAGCCGTGCAGAACATGCAGAACGTCTAGAATCAGCGCGCGCGACGGAACGGTCGTTGCATTTGTTGTATTTGGGGCGGAGGCATCCGCTGAAAGGGCTGGACCATCTTGAGGCGGCCATCTCGGAAATCGTTTCCGGACGTCGCCGGACAGCTGTCGAGGGGCCGGTTCCTCCCGTTGAGCTACGGATCGTCGACAACGCTTTTGGCGAGGAGAAGGAGCGTGTGTGGGAATGGTGCGACGTGTTGGTTCTGCCGACGCAGAGCGAGAATTTCGGCCTTGTCGTCGCTGAGGCGCTGGAACGCGGCAAGCGCGTCATTGCCACGGACGGCGCGCCCGCGTGGGGGGAAGGAAATGACTACGGCGGGCGGTTGATCTATTTGAGGGGATATCGCGATGGGACAAGGGATGAACGCGTCGCGTTGCTGAAGAATGCCATAAAGGATCTGATATGGACAAGTCGAAACGCTTGATGTCGCTGGACGCGTTGCGCGGGGCCGACATGCTCTGCATCATGGGCGGTTCCAGCCTGGTGGTTGCGCTGTGCGCGCTCTTTGGCGCGAAGGACTGCTGGCTTGCCACGCAGATGACGCATGTCGCCTGGCACGGATTTCGCCATCACGACACGATCTTCCCGCTCTTCCTCTTTCTTGCCGGCGTCTCCTGGCCCTACTCCCTCGCCGGACAACTGGAACGCGGCAAATCTACGGCGGCGATCGTACGCAAGATCATTGTGCGCATGCTCGTCCTGATCTTTCTCGGCTTCGCCTCCTCGACTTTTTTCGCGTTCGACTTTGCCAACGTGCGGTA
>CAMNLN010000068.1 GCA_946543025.1 uncultured Verrucomicrobiota bacterium | reverse complement strand
TCGATTCGACCGGCAATCTCGTGGCGGCGCACGACGCGGCGACGGCGCATCTCGGTGCCCCGTGGCGCATGCCGACGGACGCGGAGTTCGCCGCCCTCCTCGAGAATTGCACCACCACATGGATCACCACCAACGGGGTGTCCGGGCGACTGGTGACGGGCAAGGGCGCATACGCGGATAGGAGCATCTTCCTTCCGGCCGCCGGCAACGGCTACGCCTCGAACCTCGACTGCCCCGGCTCGTACGGCCTCTACTGGTCGTCTACGCCGGAATCGGGCAGTTCCTACTACGCGTGGTACCTCGGCTTCGGTTCGAGCAGCTTCTATCGGGACTACATCAGCCGCTACTACGGGCGGTCTGTCCGTCCCGTGCGAGGATTTGCCGAGTAGCGCGCGAATTGCGCGCGTATCCGATTCATTTGATTCATTCTAATTCATTTTGACAGGGGTGTGTTGCCATTGGGTATTGGGTGGGGCGAGGCGTCTCGCCGAGCCGCCGCGGCTCGCCCCATCTTGCCCACGGTCGTTCTCCTTGTGGCAAGTCTTATTTGCTTTCTGTCTTGTTCAAGAATCATCTGCTTGACAAGTCAATACTCGATGTCGCGTTGGCCGATTGAATGCGGAGAGCATGTTGGATCGGGAAAATCTTTCGCGTACTTAAGCCCGACATGTGGCGGCGCAGAAGATATGGTATAATTTAGTCGATGAGCGATGCAGACCGCCAGAAGGAGACCGTCTTTCCCGATACGCCGCGATCATTGATCCGGCGAATCCCCGAGCTTGCGGCCGGCAAGGACGACGGCGCGTGGGCGAGCTTCGTGGAGCTTTACGAGCCCGCCTTGCGCCACTTCGCGGTTCTTGTCGCGCCGGGCCTGCCGTCCACCGACATCGATGACATCGTGCAGGACACGTTCGTCCGCCTCGTCGATGTGCTTCGCTCGGGCGGCTACGATCCTGCGCGCGCCCGTTTCCGAACCTACCTCGCCACCATCGTGCGCCGCCTCGCCATCGACCGTTTCCGGCGCAACGCCACGCAGCAGAAGCTCCGGGATGACCTGGGCGCGGCGGCAGGGCGGGACGGCGGCGCGTCGCCCGATCCATCCGCCGTGTTCGACCTCAAGTGGCGGCTGGCCTGCCGGAAGGCGGCCGAGGAGCGTGTTCTTTCGCAGTCGGCCCTCGCCGCGTCGAGCAAGGAACTCTGGCGGCTGGTCTCGTCCAAGGGGATGTCGGTGAAGGAAGCCGCCAAGGCGCTCGGCATCCCCGTCAACACGGCCAGCAAGACGAAGCGACGCATCGAGACGATGATCGACGCCGTCGAGGCGGAGTTCATTGACCGCGGATGAAATGGCGCCGGTCGCGCAGGATCGTCCCGTGGCGGGCGGGAGTCAGTCCAGGTAGAATCGGCTGCGGGCGATGAGGTCGCAGTAAAGCTTGTCGGTCATGGGATCGACGACTTCTCCTGGATGCGCGTCCTTCCAGATCTTGTAGCGGGCGTTGGCCACCTGGACGGCCTCCTTCAGATGGACCAGCTCGATGCGGAGCAGCGCCACGCCGTCGTCGGCCTGGCCACGTTGCGCCTCAAGCTTTTTCATCTCGTCGACCTTGGCGTGGTAGGCGCGCGTGGCCTTGAGCGCCTCCAGCCCCTCGGGGCACTTCTTCAGGCAGGCGAACAGGACCTCGCGCTTGCGCTGGTCGGCGGCGGCGACCAGCTCCTTGTACCGTTGCTTGCGCTGTTCGCGCGTGAGGGAAGAAGGCTCCGGGTCGCTCGCGGAATCGGCGATCGCGCCCAGCGCGGTCGGTATCGACGAGGCGACGGCGGCTGAAGCGGCGCGCGTCGTGTCGGCCTCGGCTTCGTCGCCAAGCGGTTCGGGTTCTGGGACTTCAGGCTTTTCTTTCGGAGGGGAAAGACGCGCCCATGCGTTCTTCGCCTCGGCGGCGAACGAGGAAAAGAACGAGGAGACGGCGGCGCCGACGGACTTTCTCTCCTGCGGAAACGCGACCCACGCGCCCGCGACAAGGAGCGCGAGCGCGATGACGATGAGCGGGCAAAGGTACTTTCGCATCAAGTGGGCTCCGTCCGCCCGTTACTGCTTGACAGGCACGAGGCGGTCGACGCCGCCCATGTACGGACGGATCGCCTCCGGCAGAAGGACGCTGCCGTCTTCCTGCAGGTGCTGCTCGAGGAGCGCGACCATGAGGCGCGGCAGGGCCACGCCCGAGCCGTTGAGCGTGTGGACGAGCTTCGTCTTGCCGTCGGCGTCCTTGAAGCGGCAGTTGAGGCGGCGGGCCTGGTAGTCCGTGAAGCAGCTGCAGGACGAGACCTCCAGCCACTGCTTCTCGCCGGGCGCCCAGAGCTCGAGGTCGTAGCACTTGGCGGCGGAGAAGCCCATGTCGCCCGAGCAGAGCATGAGGACGCGGAAGTGGAGGCCGAGTCCGGTGAGGATGGCCTCCGCCTCCTTGACGAGCGTCTCGAGCTGCTGGAAGGACGTGGAGGGGTGGACGAAGTTGACCATCTCCACCTTGTCGAACTGATGGACGCGGAGCATGCCGCGCGTCATCTTGCCGGCGCTGCCGGCCTCGCGACGGAAGCAGGGCGTGTAGGCGGTGAGCTTGACGGGCGACTCGGGCGTGATCTTCGGGAGCTTCACGCCGTCGAAGATGTCGTCGCGGTAGAAGTTCGTGACGGGCACCTCGGCCGTGGGGATGAGCCAGAAGTCGTCGGCGTTCGAGTGGTAGAGGTCTTCGGCGAACTTCGGGAGCTGGCCGGTGCCGGTCATCGACGCGGTGTTCACCATGAAGGGCGGGAGCATCTCGACGTAGCCCTGCTGCTGGCAGTGGACGTCGAGCATGTACTGGATGAGCGCGCGCTGGAGCTTCGCGCCCTGGCCGAGGATGATGGGGAAGCCGGTGCCGGTGAGCTTCACGCCGCGCGGGAAGTCGAAGATGCCGAGCTTCTCGCCGATCTGCATGTGGTCGGGGATCGGGTAGGCGGGGTCCTTCCACTCGCCCACGAAGCGCACCACCTCGTTGGCGGAGGAGTCGGGGCCGGTGGGGATCTCCGGCGCGGGGAGGTTCGGGATCATGAGCAGCGTCTCGCGCAGGTCGGTCTCCACCTGGGCGAGCTCGCGGTCGATCTCCGCGATGCGGTCGCCGATGGCGCGCATCTCGGCCTTGGCGGCCGCGATGTCGCCGCCGGCCTTGGCGACGGCGCCGATCTCCTTCGAGGCGGCGTTGCGCTTCGCCTTGAGGGCTTCCGTCTCGCCCAGGAGCGAACGGCGCTTCGCGTCGAGGTCGCGGGCCTTCGCCACGGTCTCCTTCTCCACGCCGCGCCGCGCGAGCTGCGCGGCGGTGTTCTCGAAATCGTCCCGGATTTTCTTGATGTCAATCATGGCTCGGTTCTTTCTTTCTCGGAAGAATTAGGTTGATATTATACCACACTCCCGCGCGGAGCGGCGCATACGACGAGCGTGGCGTCGCCGTTCACGGCGAGCGTGCGCTCGCCTGCGACAAGAAGTCGGTCGCCCTTGGTCACCGCAAGGCCGTTCGCTTCGCCGGCGCCGCCCGTGACGACGGCGACGTTCGCCGGGCGCGGCAGGTCCAGGCTTTCGTCGCCCGCCACGCGCCACATCTCGAACTTGTCCGTCAATTCCGGCCCGCAAATCTGCTTCGCCTTGCCTTTTGTGTCTGATGAAGAGTTGCGGCCATTTGAGGTTTGCGAACGTTTCCTCACGTATCGTGCGCACGTCTCTTCAAAGGTCCGTCCCTCGTACTCGTACACGGCGAACATTTTTTCCCAACCGATGCCGCCGTGCATCTTGGCATCGGGAATCTGCCGCCCGGACGGCGTGTAGCGTTCCGCCACCACCATCAGGTCGCTCGGCTCCTGCAGCTCGATCATGAAGCATCCGCCGCCGATCGCGTGCGGCATGCCGCCGTCCACGAACACGAAGTCTCCCGCCGCCACCGGGATGCGGTGGAGCATCTCCAGCAAACCCTGTTGCCGCTCAAAGGCTTTTTCCCACGCCGCACGCGTGACGCCGGGCTTGAAGCCCAGATAGACGCACGCGTCCGGCGCGGTGCCCGGCAGGAAATACCAGCACTCCGTCTTGCCGACGGGCGAGTCGAAGAGGCGTTTCGCGCACGGTACGGTGGGATGCGCCTGGATGACCAGCCGCTCATCGCTGTCGAGCAGCTTCACGAGAATCGGCAACGAGCCGGCCACGTCCTTCACGAGCTGCCCGTCCTCAAGCCGCCCCAGCCCCTCGCCCGCGATTTCGAGCGTCCCGTTGAAGGCTGTCACCGTGGAGGCCATCCAGTCCTCGGGGCGCGGCACGCCGTCCGAAACGTCTGCCTCCGTCCCCGTGAAGGCGTCGATCCTCCCGCCGCCGAGGTAGGTGCGCCGTACGCGGTTCGGCAAAAGCTTCGCGATCATTGCGACACCTTCTCCGCCATGAAGAGGATGCCGGCGCAGGGGGCGAGCGTCAGCTTGCCGTCTTCCCACTTCGCCAGGTCCGGATCGTCGGTGAGCGCGCGGCTCACGCGCCAGTTGTCCTTCAGCGCGGGCGTGCCCGCGTAGGGGCGGCCGCTGTTGTTCACGATCACGAGCGCGCAGCGTCCGCCGCCGAAGCAGTGTTCCGACACGAACACGTTCTTGTCGCCGGTTTGGAGAATGCGGTTGACGGGACGCACCTTCGCCCACACCTTCCAGGCGTCTCCTTCGTACTTTCCGGCCGCGCCGTAGTACGTCTTTTCGAATGGGAACGCGAACACGTACACCGTTCCCTTCCCGTAGCGGTTCCTGAAGAACACGCCCTCGCCGTGCTGGTTCTTCGCGAGCGTCTCGGCGGTGAGCGCGTTGAAGCGGCGCTTCACGGAATAGCCGAACGTGTGCTTGAAGTCGCCGAAGTCGCAAACGTCCGCGCCGCCCGTGGCTTGACGGAACGCGACCTCGACGCCGCCCACCTCCTCCATCGAGTCGAGGAACGTGTCGTTCCACGAGAGGTAGAGCGTGGCGCCGGCGCGCACCTTCGCCTTCAGCTCCTCCCAGCGCTCGATCGTGAGGTAGGCGCGGCCGAGCGCGTTGGGTAGGAAGTAGCATGTCGCGGCGGGCAGCTTCTCCTCGGGATTCGCGAAATGCGGCATGATGCCGGCCTGGCGCGCGAGGATATAGGAGGAATGCGCCACGGCGGAATCGGTCGTGAGCACCACGGCATCGGCCTTCGCCTTCGGGAGCGCGTCGAACGGCAGGGCGTCCTGCAGCGCGACGAACTTTCGCGCCACGTCCACGGCCGGGTACGGCGTGCGGTCCCGGCGGAAGATGCCGAGTTCCACGCAGGGCTGCCGCCAGTTGTAGGGCGCGATGGTCATCCCCGTCTGGTCGTAGGCGCACCACCAGAGCATCGCCTTGCAGTCGAGCGCCCAGGCGTTCCAGAGCAGTCCGCGTATGTATTCCGCCACGCCGCGCCGGCTCGTCTGTTCTTGGCGGCGCGAACCGTGTTCCTCGATGAACGCGGGCTTGCCGCCGATCTGCTCGAGCGCGTACGTCTCGGCGGCGGCGAAGGTGAGGGAGCGCACGGAGAGGAAGTCGTCGTTGTAGACCGCGCCCCAGAAGCCGTAGGGATGCGTGGTGACGTAGTCGGAGAGCGACGCGTTCATCGCGCTCGGCCATTTGTTCTCCCGCGAGATGTCGAGTCCGTCCACGCCGATCACGGGGCGCGACGGGTCGGCGCAGCGAATGGTCTGGTGGACGTAGCGCAGCCACGCCTCGGACTGGAACGCGTTCTCGCTCTTGCCGAGGATGCGCGCCTCGTTGCCGCTCTCCCACGCCGCGATCGCCTTCTTCGCCTTGAGGCGCGAGACCATGCACTCGAGGTAGCGCCCCTCCCACATGAGCGCGTACGGGTCGCTGAACGGGTCGCGGTTCGCGAGCGCGGGCGGGATGTAGTTGCGGAACGTCATCTGCCCGGTGAGGAGCGGCACGATGAGGCGGAGGCCGTGCTTCTCGGCGAGGTCGCAGAACTCCTCGAAGCGTTCCACCATGCGCTCGTCCACGCCCGCGCGGCCGCAGGGCGTGTCCGGGAGCGGCTCCTCCGAGTCGAACATCCGTGTCTCGTTCACCTTGTCGAAGCTGTCGCCGTTCAGGTAGCAGGCGTGGATGGGCTGGAAGTCCGCCCAGTTGGGAAACACGCGCAGGATGCGGAAGCCGTTCGCGGCGAGGACGCGCAGGTCTTCGTCCACGGCTTTCGCGTCCCACTTGCGCCACATCTCCGTGGCGGCGTGGCTCGCCCAGTAGTTCGCGCCCAGCGCCATCCGCCCCGACGGGAGAAAATCGTCTGCCGCTTTTCCCATGCGGCAGGCCGTCATGCAGAGGAGGAACGAAAGAGACGGAATTGCAATTCTTGAGACTGGATTCATGTTTCTCCTTGCTGGGGGACGCTGTCTGAAAAGGTCGTCAAGCGTGACGCCATCCGACATCCCCGCTCCGGCGGCGCTCTCGACTGGATGACGGCGGTCAGGACGTGAAGCCGAACTTGGACATGTCGATCTCGTCGACGGTGAACGGCTGGGCCGTCTTCCATCCGCCGCGCGTGTAGTCCGGGAAGTCGATCGCCGAAGAGCGCGCGTTGACGCTGCGTTCGGAAAGCTCCACGATGGACGAGTAGGTGGCGAGGTCGTAGACGTCCGTGTCGAGCGGGAGGCCGTTCTGCAGGCAGTACGCCCACCGGAGGTCCATCACGAAGTCCATGCCGCCGTGTCCGCCGACCTTCTTCGCGATCTCGCCGGCCACTTTCCAGAACGGGTGCCGGTATTCCTCCTTGATCTTCTGCGCCTTCGCCTCGTCGAAGTACTTGTGCGCGCCGCCGTCGCCGACCTTTTCCTCCCAGGCCATGAGGAGCGAGGGATAGCTGCGGTAGATGCCCTTCGTGCCCATGAAGAGGTTGCCGCGGTCGTAGGGACGCGGCGTGCAGACGTTGTGAATGAGGGAGAGCGTCTTGCCCTGCGCCGTGTGGAGGAGGCAGGTGTTGATATCTCCCTTCACCATCTTCGCGTTGTGCCGCCAGTCGTCTGCCGGGAAGTTCGCCTGCCCGAACGCCTCGAACGACGCGCTCTTCGTCTCCATCGAGACGAGGTACTCGAAACGGTCGCCGCGGTTGACGTCAAGGCAACGTCCCGCCGGGACGAGCCCGTGCGTGGGATAGTAGTTGCCGTGGTGCTTCATGTGGCGGTCGATGCGCCAGAACACGCCGTCGCGCGGGTTGTACTGCAGCGAGCGCTGGTCGTGCTGGTAGCCGACCTCGGCCTGCACGATCTCGCCAAGTTTTCCTTTCTTGATGAGGTTGAACGCGAGCATCTCCTCCTCGCCGTACGTGCAGTTCTCCAGCATCATGCAGTGGCGACGATACTTCTCGGCGGCCTCGACGGTCTCCCAGCACTCGTCGAGGCTGAACGCGCCCGGCACCTCCTGCAGCACGTGCTTGCCGTGCGCCATCGCGTAGACGTTGATCGGGCAGTGGAGCGGACGCGGCGTGGCGGAGTACACCACGTCGCAGACGTCGGAGTCGCACAGGCCTTTCCAAGCGTCCTTGTCGCCGTTGCGGCTCCATTCCTTGGGCGCGGGAAGTCCGCGTTCTTTCATCCACGCCTGGACGGCGTCGAGCCGCGCGGGGTTGACGTCCGAGATCGCCGTCACCTCGCATCCGGGAATCTGCGCGATGCGCTTGACGGCCGGCGTCCCGCGCGCGCCCACGCCGATGAAGCCCACGCGGACGCGCTTCATCGGTGCCACGCGGAATCCGTGCATTGGCGCGCCGGAGGCACCGCCTGCCGCCGCCGATTGTCTGGACATGCAGCCGGCAGCCATCGCCACCGCGCCCATCCAGGCCGTCCCTTTGAGAAATTCGCGTCTGCTCGTGTCCATAAGCGCCCCTTTATTTGCCGAGAGTACGGATGCGGATGTTGCGGAAGTAGGGCTTGGCCTGTCCGTGCATGCCTTGGAAGCCGATGCGTCCGCGCGTGGGGAGCTCGGCCCAGGGGCGGCTCAGCCACGGCGGGATCGCGCTACCGTCGGGATTGGTCTTCGCGCTCGTCCACACGGAAAGGTCGGCATCAACCGTGAGGACGCCGTTGTTGATCACCTGGACGCGCTTCCCTTGCGCGCGGACGGTCATGCGGTTCCACTCGCCGGCCGGGCGCGTGGTGCCGGCCACCTTCGGGCCGACGTGGCCGTAGAGGCCGGCGCCCTTGAGGTGGGGCGCGTCGTTCTTCCACTTGTCGGCAGAGTCGTCGAGCAGCTGCACTTCCACGGAGTTGGGAATCCATTTGTCCACGTCGGAGCAGTAGATGATCACGCCGGAGTTCGCGCCCGGATCGAGCTTGTACTCGAAGTCCAGCTCGAAGTTCTCCCAGTCGCCCTTGAGCCAGAGGGCGCTGTCCTTCACGGCGGTCAGGATGGCGTTTCCCCACTCGACCGTGCGCCACACGCCGGGCGTGAAGTCTGCCACCTTTTCGAGGTTCCTGCAGGGAAGGATGCGCTGCCAGTCTGCGGTCCAGACGGCCGGATGGCCGGTGACGACGTCCATCGAGACGAGCCATTCCCACACGCGGTCCTTCCAGGTGGCGGCCGGCGTGCCGGGGCGCGGGTTGCTCTGGAAGCAGTGCTGCTCCAACGCGAGCACGTGCAGCTCGGCGGGGATGCCCATCGTGCGGAGCTTGTGGTAGACGCGTACGCTGTTCATGGCGGACCAGCCGTCCTTGTCGCCGTGGAAGAGGCACATCGGCGGCGTCGCCGCGTCGAACGCAAGCTCGGGAGCGAGACCGTCGGAGAGGTCGTTGCCGCCCTTGGCGTTGTGCTGGTTGAGGCCGTCGGCGACCACGTAGGCCGGATAGACGGGCACGGCGAAGTTGACGTTGCAGGGGAGCGCGTCGACGGCGTCGATCGGCTCGTAGGCGGGCGTTTGCGACGAGACGGCCGTCATCAGCGCGAGGTGTCCGCCCGCGCTGCAGCCCGTGAAACCGATCTTGTTCGGATCAAGTCCGCGCGCCTTCGCCTCGCTGCGCACGAGGCGCACGGTGCGTTGCGCGTCCTGCCAGGCGGTGACGTGCTTCGGGAGGTCCTTCGGGCGCGGCGTGCGGTACTTCATCGTCACCACGGTCATGCCCTTGGCGAGCAGGTAGTCGCGGATGGGGGCGACCTCGAACCCGTCGACGCCGCAACCCATGTAGGAGCCGCCGGAGACGGAGATCATCACCGCGTCGGTCGTTATCTTCTCCGGCACGTGCCAGATGAGATAAGGTTTCTCGGTCTGGTTCGCCTGCGCGGAGGGCATCTTCCCTTCCGGCCAGAGCGGGACCTTGGGGCCGGAGGCGCCGAACAGCGCGCAGCCCGCGATACAGAACGCGGCAATCAGGTTGATCTTCATGTGCATGACCTTTCTTGGATTTGAGTAAGATTATACCACAAGCGAATCCGCCGATGGATGGTCGAAGGGTGCGGCGGGGTTGCCGGCCAGCGGGAAGGGGAGCGCCCAGTCCGGGCCGGCGGGAGAGTCGTGCTTCAGGTCGCGGCGTTCGATCAGCAGGCGGTCCGGGTAGACGCCGAGCACCATCGCGTGGCGGGACGGCGTCGAGCCCGTCATGGCCGTGAAGGAGCCGCGCCACAGTGCGCGGGGATCTGCCGCCGAGAGGTGGCTATGCCCGGAGAGGGAGAGGCAGTTGGGGTGGGCGTTGAGGAACTTGCGCACGGCCTTGGGACCGCCGGGCTGGTCGTAGACTGTCTTATGCGGATGCGGATGCTCCACGTGGACGAAGAACTTCGAGACGTCGACGGCCTCCGAGTGGGCCTTCATCCAGTCCACCGATTCCTCTTCGTGCCCCCAGTGCGCGCCCACGAACGGGATGCCGTTGAACGTCTTTGAGAACACCTCGCCGGGGAAGTCCTCGCCGCAGAGGCGCTCCCACCAGTACGCTTTCTCGTCGATGAGCATGCGCGGGAACGCGCCGCGCAGCTGTTGCTTCGTCATCCGGCCCATGTAGGAGGCGCAGGCGTAGTCGTGGTTGCCCCACGCGATGAACTTCGCGGCCGTCCGCCCGTCCGCCGCCCGCCCGCCGGGGAACGCCCGGTTCCAGGCGTCGATCACGATCTGAAGCTCCTCGGGCGTACCGAACTCGGTCACGTCGCCAGAGATGACGACGACGTCTACGTTTCGCGAGGCGAGGTAGGCGAGCGCCTTCTCGAACGCCTTGTTGTTGTCGGGCATCATGAGGCAGACGTGCGAATCGCTGATGAAGCCGATCCGCAGCGTCGGGTCGCCTTTCGTCTTGCCCAGCAGCCTCTCGCAGAGCGCGGCCGAGAGGAGCCCGCCCAGGAAATGTCGCCTGCCGACGTTCGTCATCCGTTTGTTCCTTTCTGCTCTTCGGTCTTGCGGGACAATACGATATCACGTTGTCCGCCGTCGCGTCAAACGCCATGACGCGCGCGCCGTCCGCCGATGCGGGAAATTTGGTATGATATGCGCATCGCGTCTCTTGAAAGAAGTGGCGGAAGATGTCGGAAAGCGTCGTCAGAAGGTGGCTGGTCGCCGTCTGGGCCGCCTGCGCCGCGTTGGGCGCAGGGGGCGCGCCGTACTATGTGATCGATCTCTCGGGTGGGACCAGTGCGAACTATTACCCGTTGGAAATTCTGGACGACGTGCCGTCCGGCGGCTGGACGGACGAGCATAAGACCACGAAGCTCGTCCTTCGCCGGATCGAGCCGGGCGCGTTCATGATGTGCAACGAGGTGCAGGTGACGCTCACGCGTCCGTTCTTCGTCGGCGTCTTCGAGGTGACGCAGAAGCAGTACGAGCTGGTCACGGGCGAAAAACCCTCTTCCAACAAAGGCGACATGTTGCCGGTGGAACAGGTTTCGTGGAACGATATCCGTGGCAACTGCAACTGGCCGACGGATACGAGCGTTGCGGCCAGTTCGTTCATGGGACTGCTCCGCGCGCGGACGGGACTGGCGTTCGACCTGCCGACGGAGGCGCAGTGGGAGTATGCCTGCCGCGCGGGGACGACGAACGATCTCAACGTGTCTGGACAGAATATGGACAGCCTCGGACGATATGAAAACAACGGCGACGACGAACGAGGCGGGAGCGAATACTGGTACACGACAACGACGGTCGGTTCGTACCTGCCAAACGCCTGGGGCCTGTACGACATGCACGGAAACGTCGAAGAGTGGTGTCTTGACTATCCAAGTTCATTTGGAGACATCGGCAGCGTCGATCCGGTCGGGGACGAGACCGGTTCTTGGCGAGAGGTGCGTGGCGGCCACTATGAGAGCGCCGCCGTCAATTGCGCCGCTTCGCACAGGGCGAACAACAATCCTTTAAGCAGGTCTGGCTCCGACGGCTTCCGCGTCGTCTGCTATCCGGCGGAGATCGTCCAGTCGGCCATGCCGTACGAAGGCGTCTACGATGGCGAAGGGCACGGGATCGAGGTGAATGTCGCGTCTCCGCCGACGGCCGTCGTTCGGTATGCCCTTTCGGAAGAGGGGCCGTATCAGGATTTCCCGATTCTCGTCACGAACGCGACGGCTGGCGCCGTGACGGTGTGGTACAAGGTGGAGGCGACCGGGTACGATACCGTCATAAGCAACAGCACGGTCACGATTACGAAGGCGACGTACGACATGTCCGGCGTCGCGTGGGACTATGCCGGGCCGTTCGAGGGCGACGGGGCCGTGAAGACGGTCGTGCTGACGAATCTGCCCGCCGGCGTGACGGCCACATACACCGGCAACTCGGCGACGGATCCGGGCACCTACACGGCGCACGCCGTGCTGGCCTATGATGCGACGAACTACGAAACGCCTGTCGTGGCCGACCTGGAATGGACCATCAACCGCCCGACGACGTTTGGCGATTTCGTGAATTGCCCGAACCTTGATTTTGTGACAAGCGGCAATGCCGACTGGTATCCGGTCGAGAACGAATCGCCCGACGGATTCGCGCTCAGAAGCGGGACGATTACGCACAGCCAGACGAGTCGGCTCGACGCCGTTGTCTCGGGGCCTGGCACAATCTCGTTCTGGTGCCGGGTGGAGGGCGAAGAGTTTCGCGGCGTGGTCTATGACGGACTGGCCTTTTGCGTGGACGGCGAACGGCAGAACGGCGGCCTGATCAATTCGAACGGCTGGGCGCAACTGTCGTTCGAGGTGACAGGAGACGGCAATCATACGCTCAGTTGGTTGTATATCAAGGACGACATGGGAAATGGCGCCGGCGCGGACTGCGCATGGCTGGATAACGTCACATGGACCTCGGCGGCACTCCCGGAGTTGCGCTTTACGGCTGTTTCCGCGGGGAACGGGGAGATGACGGTCGCGGTGTCCGTGGCGGAAGGCGAGATTTCCTCTGCGCAGGTGATGGGAATGCTGGAGGCGACGAGCGACTTGTCCGACTGGGTGGGCGGCGCGCTTCCGATAACGGTGACCGACCTGACGCAAGGCGTCGCCCAGACGGTGCGTTTCCGCGTGACGTTCCAGAGTGCCGTTCCGCGCGCCTTCCTGCGCGTCCGAAGCGACGGTCCTTAGCTGGCGGCGGTCTTGCCGAGCGCGGCGGCGATGCGGTCGGAGAGATCCTTCTCCGCGAGCGCGGAGAGAACGGGATCCATCTCGCCCTCGACGATGCGGTCGAGCGAGTAGAGCGTCAGGTCCACACGATGGTCGGTGAGGCGGTTCTGCGGGAAATTGTAGGTGCGGATGCGCTCGGACCGGTCGCCGCTGCCGCGCAGGGAAAGGCGGCTCGCGCCGGTCTTGGCCTCCTCTTCGCGGCGCTTCTGGTCGAGGATGCGCGCCTTGAGGGTGGCGAGGCACTTCTCCTTGTTGCGCTGCTGGGATCGCTCGTCCTGGCATTGGGCCACAAGGCCCGTGGGCAGGTGCGTCATGCGGATTGCGGAGTAGGTGGTGTTGACCCCTTGGCCGCCGTGCCCGCCGGCGCAGAAGATGTCGATGCGCAGGTCTTTCTCGGGAATCTCGAAGTCGTCGGCCTCCTCGTCCGCCTCGGGGAAGACGATGACGGTGGCGGCGGAGGTGTGGATGCGGCCCTGCGCCTCAGTCTCGGGGACGCGCTGGACGCGGTGTCCGCCGCTCTCGAAGCGGAAGAGGCCGTAGGCGCCATCGCCCTCGACGGTGAAGATGATTTCCTTGTAGCCGTCGAGCGACGTAGGGGAGGACGACATCACGTGCACCGCCCAGCCCTTTGCCTCGCAGTAGCGCGAGTACATGCGGAAGAGGTCGCCAGCGAAGAGAGCCGCCTCTTCGCCGCCCGTGCCGGCGCGCACCTCGAAGACGGCGTTGCGGCCTTCGAGCGGGTCGGGCGGGAGGAGGCCGGCCAGCACGGCGCGTTCCGCCGCCGGCACTTCGCCTTCCAGCTTCTCCAATTCCTCCTTGGCCATCGGGCCGAAGTCGGGGTCGTCCAGCAGGGCCTTGTTGCCGTCGATGTCGTCGAGCAGCTTGAAGTAGCGCTTGGCGGCGGCCTCCAGCTTGCGCAGCGCCGTATGCTCCCGCACCGTCGCGCGGTAGCGCGCGGCGTCGCCTAAAACGGCAGGATCGCCCATCGCCGCTTCCACGGCAGCCAGGCGATCCAGCACACGTGCGATCTGCGCCTTGTCGATCAAGGTTTACTTCGCGAACTTGGCGTAGCGCTTCTTGAACATGTCGACGCGGCCTTCCGTGTCGACCATCGTCTTCT
>CAMNLN010000067.1 GCA_946543025.1 uncultured Verrucomicrobiota bacterium | reverse complement strand
TGGAGAACCACACCGCGTGGCGGTTGATGTAGTCCCAGCGCGTGTAGCAGATGCGCCCGTCGTTCAGCACCACGGGCTCCCACTCGTTCGCCTCGCCCCATGAGAGCTGGCGGATGTTCCGCGCGCAGGTCTCGCCGAGCGGCGGCAGCTCCGCGCGGTAGAGAAGCCATGCCGGCACGTAGCGTCCCGAGTGGCAGCGCGCGATCGTCTGGCAGCGCGTCGAGTTGAACACGAACCCGCCGTCGGGCAGGTAGCACGGGTCAGCGTCCTCCAAGAGAATCGTCTGGCGTCCCTCCCACGTCTTCATCGGGTCGCCGGGACAACCCGTGAGCGGACGCACCCAGCCGCCGTCCGCCGCCGCCTCGTAGATGAAGTAGCGGTGGTGCATCACGGAGAACTGGCCGTCCGACGATGCGAAGTTGGGATTGCCGGGATCGACGCGACGGAGCCAGTCGAGGCGCTGGTCCTCCAGCTTCACCACGGCCGGCGCGCCGCACGCCTTCGGGTCGGCCTCGGGCTTGCACGTGTGGTCGCAGAAGGCAAAGAGCACACGGTCGCCGTCCCAGTGCAAATCGGGGTTGAGCACCGTGCCCCATGGCAGCTTGCCCTTGAGCAGGACGGTCTTGTGCGGCGCCTCCTGCCAGTTGTCGATGGCCACGAGGCCGGGACCGGGACGCGACCAACGGCCCGCATACTGATCCGTGGTGCCCGATTCCTGCGAGAACGGCAGGCCGCGCTGCACAGCCAGGAGACGCTTGAACTGGAGGTCGGGATGCCTGAAGAGAATGCGGCGGCGCACGGACCGCAACTCGCGCACGGCGTTGCGCATCTCGCGCGCGTCGTTCGCTTTCTTCGCGTCCGCATACCACTTCTCGTCAATCGCGAGCTCGTCCTTCAGCGCGGCCAGATCCTTCTCGGGCACGCTTCGCGTCACATAGTCGTACGTGCGGTGCGCAAGGGCAATGATCTCCTCGGGCGTTGTCGCCGGCATCGGGGCGGACGCACCCTGCACGGCCACTGCCGCGAGTGCGAAGACAAGAAATAAGGCGTTGCTGCGAAACATGGTCTGCGACCCTTTCATCAGTCGAACACGATCACGGCGTTGGGTGTGCCGGCCCACGGCGCGTTCCAGCGCCAGACGACCTTCCCGTCGGGCGCGAACTCGATCAGCTTCCAGCCCGGGCGGAAATCGCGCCCGCTGTGGCCAGTCCAGTTCGCCAGCATGCAGTTGCCGTCCGGCAGAACCTGGAAGCCGGCGTAGAAGTAGTTGGAAAGCCCTTCCGGCTGACGGGCCTGCACGCGCGAAAGCACCTTTCCGTCCGCCGCGAAGCGCACGAGCTCCGGCAGATAGCCGCCGGTCGTAAGGAGCGTGCCGTCATTCTGCCACTGGGCCTGGTAGCAGTAGCGCGCCTCGCCCGGCAGCTGGAACCACGCACGGACGCGCTTCTCGGGCGGCAGGCGTTCATCCAGCACCACCTCCGCGAAGCCCGTGTACGCGCCGATCAGCACCGTGCCCCGGTCGGTGAAACGCATGATGCGCGTCCGCTTCACGCTGTCGCCGAAGGTGAATTTCCGCGTCCATTTCCCGTCCACGCCGTATTCGTGTATCGCCGGGCCGTCGAGGATGAACGTGCGCCCGTCGGAAAAGCGCGTCGCGCTCGTCGCGTACTTGAGGTGCTCGGGATCCTTGATCTCTGAAAGGAAACGCATCTGTCCGAGATCGTAAAGGCGGCAGCCGTGCCGCTGGGCGACGACAAGCCGGTTCAGCCCGCAACGCGTGAGGTCGAACGCGACCTCCGGCAGGAACGTCTCCCAATAGGCCGCGGGGTTCGCCTCGTCCACGTACACGAGCTTGCGGTTCATGAAGTCTGAATAGAGGAAGCGCCGCTTCTCGGGATCGATCTCCGCTGCCGGCTTCAGCTCCTTCACGCGGATATTCCGCCACTGCGCGGGAACCTTCGGGTTGCCCACCCAGAAGATGAAGTGTCCCTTCTTCGCGCGGACGCCGGCATGGGAGTGCTTGTCGTAGCCCGTGTCGGGATTGCGCGTGGAGAGGTCCACCTCGTTCACCTTCACGCCGTTGATCCACGCCGTGAGGTGCGGTCCCTCCGCCTTGATCTCGCAGGCGTTCCATTCCCCGACAGGCTTGACATACGTCGCGCCGAGCAGCGGCTGGGCGTCCGAACGATCGTCAAGCGCCTCCGAGACGCCGTAGAACCCGCCCATGGAGCAATGTCGCGGCCAGGTCTTGCGCACGGTGTCCGCCAGCTGCATCTCGACGCCGGAATACGCCATGTCGTCCACGCCCGGGTAGCGGATGCCGATGCCGTTGTCGCCGCCCTTCCACGTGCGGAAGTCAAAGCGGATCACGAAGTCCGCGTACGACTTCTCCGTCATGATGTAGTCATCTGGCGCGGGAGTCACGCCGTCGCGTCCGCCGCACTGGAGAATGCCTGCCTCCGGCACCCAGTAGACGTTCATGTCGCCGATCCATCCGGCGAGGTCCTTCCCGTTGAAGATCGACGCAAACTCGCTCTCGGCAAACCCGCTTCCGTCGGCCGCGCACGCCAAGGCCGCGCACGCCACGCAGCCCGCAATCATGTTCTTTGTCCAGTTCATGGTTTTCATGTTCTCCTAAAAGGTTACACTATTATACATCATTACCCCAACTCCGAAAACATGTCCTCTCCGTACTCGTGCGCAGACCGATCTGAAGGCACATCAGCGTCCAGAACGCCGCCGCGAAGCCGGAGAGCTGGACCTGCAACGGCAGGGGGAATGCGAATATGGCCAGCGAAACGGGCATCCAGACGCACCAGTTCGAAATCAGGTTGGGAAGGACAAGTTCAAGGAAGAACCTCTTCGGACGTTCCCGCCACGCCCGCGCGAAGGAGAACTCGCGCCCGATCCAGAAAAAGAACGCCGCGTCCGCCGGCGCGGATATCAGGAGCGTAAATCCGAATGCGTCGGACAGCATCTTGCAGAAGAGCGTCGCGAAGTCGCGCCCGGGGCCGAACAACAAATCCAGCCCGCGGAAGAAGAAATCTGTCGCGACGCCCCAGCAACCGCCCCACAGAGCCTGCGCGGCGATGACGAGCAGCACGTGCTTCGGACGGATGGTCGGAATCGCGAGCAGGAACACGCCGGGCAGAAGCCCGTTGAAGAATACGCGGTTCAGGAACGCCGCCAGCCAACCACTTCCCGTCTGCCACATCAAAAGCGGCTCAAGCGCCGCCGCTACGGACGGGACGGCGTAGTAGGCCCGGACCGTCGCGGCCGCAAGCAGCCACAGCACGACCATCGGCACGGCGTTCGCCCGCACCGACCGAATGCCGATCCTCCACGCGATGGCCACGGGCCGTTCAGTTGTCATGGGTACCCTTGCATTCTTCGATTAGAATCTCATCCACCCATACGCCTTCAACAGGCGAGCCGATCTTCGTGTCGAACGGCCCGACGCCAATCCAAAAATATTCGTTGCGTCCAGGAACCCAAGTGACGACATCATACCACTGATAGCCGTCATCCGATACGGCTTCGGTCTTAACGGTTATCTGTCCGCGCCCTTTCTTCGCTTCATTGCTATAGACGCCCGCCCAGAACGCATTGCCAGAGGCTCCTGTCTTCTTCTTCGACACGCGCACGCGGACCTTGAGCGTATAATTCTTCTTCGGACGGAACGTCACGTTGTCCAGGTCGAACGTCACGGTCCAGCCAGAACGCGCGGTCGAGATGCTGATGGCGTGTCCATCCACAGCCTTCGGATCGTCGCAGCACTGCGCCCACTCGCCCTCCCTGTTGATGTTGAATGCCGAGTCCGGCACCGTCCCGAACGGCGCGGACGCGCGGCGTTTCGACAACGTCACGCCTTGTGCCAACGCCTTCCAACGACGAATTGTGGCCGCTTGACGATGCTTCACCTCTCCATTCGTGATGCGAATGTCCTTCGCCTCGTCCATCCGCGCAAGGAGAGATCTCGCCAGTGTCCGCATTTCATCCTCATGCGAGGGCCGTGCTTCGTCGCGATCGGACACGCACGAGCGTGTCCCAACCGTAAAGTCAAGGCGCATGCCGCGCCGCAGACGTTCAAGGCGGATGTAATCGAAAGAGAACGCCGTCATGCGCACGTTGTACGCGAAGGAATTTCCAACCGGGACATCCGCCATCTTGGCGACGTCACGATCCTGCGCTGCCGCCACTTCTTCGGCCTTCCCCATCTGCGCCTGCGCCCATGCGACAAACTTGTCGTCAAGCGCCTTTCGGCAACTCTCTGCCGCCACGTCCTCGTATATTTTCAGCGTGTGCGTGGCATCTGCCGCCGCATACGCCGCCTCGCGGCGGTTGGCTTCATCGAATACTGCGCGGACAAACGGCGCGGCCTTGCCGTAGTAGCCGTCGAAGAAGTCGTCCAACAGAGGTTCCAAAGGAAGGTCCGGGTTCCACATCCATTTCGCCAGCAGCCAACCTTTCAGTTCGGCGAAACCGGCATGACGCCCTTGGCAGGCGCCTTGTTCAAACAACATCTTCACGCCATGGTCGCGGAAGAACTTCACGTTCGCCTGAAGCGTTTGGACGTTCGGGAAAGGATGCGGGTAACAGCGGAAATCCGTCACATAGTCCCACACGTAGAGAAGGTCAGTCTGGCGGCTCCAATCCAAGATGTCTTTCAGGAAGCCAATGTTTTCTCGATCTGGACTTCTGTCAAGCGGTCGCGCGAAGTCGCATTCGATGGAGCAGAGGCAGGGAACCACGTTGTGCCGCAGCCGCGTCATTGCCGGCGCGTGGCGCGTGTACTGGTAGGCGAGCGTCTCGATCATCTTGCCGGGAAACTCCTTCTCCACCGCCTCGGCGACGGCGTTCACGAACCGTACCATCGTGCCGGCATGGGATTTCTCCTCGTCGTCGACGGCCTTGCAAGACGGACATTCGCACCAGTTAAACCAGTCGTTCTGGCTCACGCCGTAGAACTTGGCGCCGGGATCCTTTCGAATGCGCGCAAGCACGTTGGATGTGACGATCCTAAGCACGTCGGGATTCGTCAGGCAGAGTTGCGTCCGCTCCTTGACGCGCTTCCCGCGCACGAGGCTGTAGTATTCGGGATGTTCGTCGAAATATTTCCACGGCGGCAGCAGAACGTTGAACGTATGGCAGTTTCCAATGCCGCCTCCGAAACGCCACGTATTGCCGCCATGCCGTGCCTGCAGGCCGTTCATGCCGCCATTGGCGCGGTTGCGTACGGCGAAATCGCCGTTGAAGTAGTCCCACCAGTGGACATCGCGGCAGAGGAACGCGGGCGTCTGCACGTCATCAAGCGTGTCGGGCACGGAAAAGATCTCACGTTCTGGCACCACCTCATGCCACGAGGCGTACCATCGGCAGCCGCCGAAGCGTTCCAGCAACTCGTATACGCCGTAGAGGACACCCCGCACCTCGGAACCTTCCACGAACAAATGTGGCGGGCGCGCCACAAGCCGAAAACCGTCTTCGCCGAATTCATCCGCCGAATTGCGTGATCGTCTCAGCACGATCGCCTGTGCCGGCAACGGCCCTTCGTCCGTCACGATCGGTAATCGCACGCCTGTCATGCGCTCCGTGAAGCCGCGCAGTTCCTCGGCGGCGTACACGACCGACGGCGATGCTTTTGCCGCCCGCACGATGGCGTATTCCGGTGCACGGCCTCGTACTGCGAGTTCCAGGACGCCGCCATGACATGTGACGAATACCAGCGGCGTCACAAAGGGCACCATGACTCTTGCCAGGCCAAACGACATATCAGCGGATTATCAGCACAGTGCCCTTCACAGGGCCAAATTTCAGCGTCCTGCCGCCATCGGCGAGCTGGAGTTGCCAGACGCCGTTCTGGGCGACTGTCGTTCCGTCCGCATTCACGAGCGCCAGAGACGGAACGCCTGCGAATGGGCTGGACAGCCGTGCAATCGTCTTCATGCTCCCGAACGTTGTCGCGTCGAGCGTATCCGCTTCCGTCACGCGCACGCCCTTTCCGGCGGAGAACACAAGATTAGAGGCTGTCATCAGAGGCGTGGCGTTCACGGCAAGCGAAGCCGCGGTCGCGGCGGGAATCTCCAGATCGCCGCCCGGGTAGCCGTTCGCGTCGATGAACTCAAGCGTGCCCCCCTCCAGGCGCGTCGCGCCGCCGTACGTGTTCACGCCCCAGAGCTTCATCGTACCGGCGCCGCTTTTCGTCAGGCCGCCTGTCGTAGGGGCAGTCTCCGTCTCGACGGTACACGCAACGGTCGCGTTGACATCGGTAGGTGTCTCAATTGCAACTGTCGGACTCGCCTCGTAATCCCAGCCGCCACTCGTCACTTCTACCTCGGCAGACAGCTGACGGTTCGTTGAGTCGAAAATCGCAAATGCCGACGCGCCCGCGCCCGATGAGCTTTCGATCCTGACGATACCGGGCCCGATGCCGTAGTTTGCCTGCAGAAGCGTCGAGTCTGTGATTGCAATACTCTTGATCCGGCGTCCGGTCGGAGCCAGGAACGGACGTGTCCAGTGAATCGTGTGCCCTTGCGTATCGACTGTTGCACCCTTCTCATATACCGTCACGCGCTCCGGCTCGGCGCCGCTCGTGCCGTCCGCGTTTCCGAAAATGTAGTCGTACGCGCCGCTCGCGCGCAAGACGCCGCCGTTGAAGTTCACAAAGACGCGGCAGTTCGGCGTGTTTGCAGGCGCGGACAACGCCCCGTCCCAGCCGGTACTCTTGCCGATCTGCCCCACGGTCAACATGCCGCCATCGTTCAAGTTGACGCACACGTTGTTCGCCCCGGTGTTGCCTGCGCTGACATTCAGACGAACCACACGCGCCGACATCATCGTGTTCGAGCCTGTGACGGTTACAAAGGCGTTGTTGCCAGACGATCCAAGATTGTGATGGTTTATGCCGAGACAGCCGACTTCGCACGTACCGCCAGACTGGCGGAAGTGGGTCTTGCACGTGCCACCGCCGAAATAAAGGTTCCCTGTCCCGTTGAACGTGCCGTCGCTGGAAGAGGTACGAAACATACCGCCTCGCTGGTCCATGATGCCGCGCGCATAGAGCTTTGCGATATGGAAATAGTCGTGATACGAAAACTCGCCGTCCTCAATCAACACGTATTGATAGGTGTCGTAGTTCACTGCGAGAACCATGTCGTTACCGCTTGTGGCCGGCGAACGGAACGTTCCCCCATGCTGGTAGAGCGCGCCATACCCACGCGTATTGTACAGATTGTTCGTGATTGCAGCACCAGGGAACATCTCAAGGATGCCAAACTGGTTGGCGTTCTCGCCAAGGCGGATGTAGTGCGACTGCTTTACCTCAAATGCGGAACCGACAAGAGCCGTGTCGCCAGTCACAACCAGTCGCGCCACGTCTTCGCCCGACTTGGTAGTACCACACAGGCAGACGTTCGAAACTGTAGCATGTCCAATGTTCGCGCAAACGATGCGCCGGGCATCGTTCGTCATCTCGATGTTGCCGAGCGCGCTGTTCGCCCTACCGGTGATCCAGAACGTTCCGGGGCCAGTCAAGGACAGTGTTCCCTCGCTATCGATCTTGCCGCTGAATGTCACGTTCTTGGGCACGCCCCATTTCCGGGCCGTCCTCAGCTGGAGACGTTTCCCAGAACCAATGTCGACAGGACCGGTGAAACTGTCATAGTTGATATGGGAACCATCGCCGTTGGTAAGGTCCAGAACGGCATCGCCCTTAACATGGAAACCGTACGGGATCGGATTCCAATTGTCGTGGGCGTTATCGGCTCTCGCGGAACCGCCATCCAACACAATCTGCTTGCCGGCGGGATTTGCATCGTAGGCGACGGCGTTCTTCTCAAGATAGATTTGCGTCGAAAGCGATCGTATGTCGCCGAGATTCTTGACCTGCCCTTTCGTCATGTCAAACCTTCCACTTCCAGTGAGCGTCAGCGCATGTGTACCCATGTCGAACGTGCCGTCGCGTAGGAATCCGACTAGGCCGCCTCCTGTGTCCATAAGCGTATCGTCCGTCAAGGTCAGGTCCGTGAACAGGCAGAGAGTCCCGTCTGGATAGTACCTGAAGGTACGGACGAGCGCTCCGGCACCACCAACGCCGCTACCGCCGATCCGAGCCTTGCCCGCGCCAATGGTCGAGGTCGTGTCCTGCGTCCATTGCGCGCTCGCGTCCCATCCCGTGAGCTTGAGCGTCGCGCCAGGGACGACGGTAATCAACGATGATTTGCCGAAGCTTGCGCGATGTCCGCTCAGCGTGCCGGCCTGTATCTCGAGCGCCGCAGTGAACGTGTTCGTAACGCCTGCCGGCGTGAACTGCGCCTCGCCTCCGCCAGTCTTGACGACCTTTGTGACAGACGCGCCGATCGGTGGCATGGCAAGTGTCTCGCCCGCCTCCACGCACACAGTTATTTCCGTACCGCTCGTCGTCACTCCTGTCGTCGCATACGCACCGCCGTGCGCAGTGGCCAACAGCATGATGGCAAGAGCCTGTACCTTCATGTTCATCTCTTCTGTCTCCTTCTTCCTTGGATGAGAATTTATCCATGATGCATGGGCCTAATCGTCCTTGCAACGAATAGTATAGGAGAAACGACTGCGCGAACAAATAACTATTGCGCAAAAAATATCGGAAACCAATGCGCAACGCCGCTATTCCTTCAATGCGCCGATCAGAGAGGCGACTTCCCCTTCTGGCGTTCGCGCCAGGCCGAGAGCGTCTCGCCCGCGTGCGAAAGAAAAGCCTTGCGCAAGGCGACCGGCGAGTTGTATCCGCAACTGGCAGCAACCATCTCGACTGTCTTGCGGGGGTCACGCAACAGCATCCGCGCATGCGTCAGCCGAACGTCGGTGATTTCGTCCAAGATGGAATGGCCGGTCACTTCCCGGAACCGCATCTCGGCCAAGCGCCGCGAACAGCCCATCTCGGCGATGACGGCCCGCGCCGTCAGGCCCGCGCAGGCCTTGCGGCGGATCGTCTCCACCGCCGCAAGGACGCGCAAGTCGCTCCGTCGGTAACGGCACGTGGATTGCCGCCGCACCACGGTCAACGCACCGAACGTGCGGCTGTCCGGCCGCTCGCCGCGCATCATCCCGTCGAGCAGTTCCGCCGCCATGTAGCCGGCCAGGTCGTTGTCGGGCAGGACGCTCGTCAACGACGGCCGCGTGTTCTCACAGATGCGGTCCTCGTTGTCCACGCCCACGACGGCCATCTCGTCGGGAACGGCGATCCGCAGCTGCGCGCAGGCTTCCAGCACGATTTGCGCCACGTAGTCGTTCGCCGCGAATATTCCGCACGGCCGTGGCAGGCGCGCCAGCCACGAAAGCAGCGACGCGTGCAGACGCCTGTCGGAAACTTTTCGCGGCGATTTCGGAAATGGATGGAATGCCTTCCCGTTCAGGTTCACGATCTCCGCGAACCGCGCCTCCCTCTCCTCGCTCCACGTGACCGGTTCGAGCCAGCCGACATAGGCATAGTCGTTGAATCCCAGCTCAAGAAGGACTTGCGCGGCAGAAGACGCGACGGATCCCGCGTCGCTGCTCACGCATACGGCGTCGGTCTCGATCGTATCTGGATGGCGGTCCAGAAACACCGTCGGCAACCGTCCGAAGTCGGCCGCCATGAATGTCGTAGGTTCATTTCCGCAGTCGACGATGCATCCGTCGGCCTTCCAGAATGCCGCCAGTCTACGGATGTCTGCGCTGCCCTTCACGCCCGCGTCGCCTGTGCGGTCCCGAGCAGCGCGGCCATATTCGACCGTCCTGACCTGCCAGTTTGACGCGCGCGCGTAGCGCCGAACGCCGTCTTGCAGTGTCTGGTTCGTCTGGCAGAACGCCGACTCGAAGAACAGAACTGTCTTTGCCATCTCCTGAACTACACGACAGCCGGAACGGACAGCATCTCGCCACCTTTCATCGCCGAAAGGTGCGCGTAGACGCCGGCGACCGTCGTGTCGAGGGCCGTCTTCACGTCCACGCACGGCTTGTGGCCGGGCAGGACGATCGAGCGGATGAAGTCGTCCGTAAGATAGCCGTGCGATCCGCCGTGTCCGCCGGCGGGCATGCCGGGCGGCAGCTGGGGCTTCGCGATCGCCATCTGCTTCACCTCGGCCTCAAACCAGCCGCGATAACCGCCCTTCTCCGGCACGTAGCAGCCCTTCTGCCCCCAGATGCGTCCGTCCTCGCCGCCGTAGGACGGCACGTCCCACGAGACGAGCATGCGCGCGGCCGAGCCGTCCTCGCACGTGAACATCGCGTACTCGCTCCCGTACGGGTTGCCGTAGGAGTTGCCCTTCGCATACTTGTACTTGAGCGAGGGGATGCCCGTGCACGACACCTTCACGAAACGCTTGTGCGTCACGCACGTATAGTAGCCGTTCGAATGCGTGGGGTAGTACTGCGGCGGCAAACCGTACCGCCAGCCGTTGTAGCTGTTGTTGTTGGAAACGTCGGTGATGTCGTTCGAGCCGGGATGGAAGTACTCGCCCTCGGTGTAGGTGATCGCGCCGAGCTTCCCGGCCTCGTAGAGCTTGCGCATGGCGTAGCAGGACGAACGGAATGCCGTCGTCTCGTTCATCTGGTAGACCTTCCCGCTGCGCTTCACCGCGTCGATGAGGCGCGGCACCATGTCGAGCTGGTCCTTGCCGAGGAACGCCGGGACGGCCGTAGCGACGTTGAGTCCGTGCTCAAGCGCCATGATCGCGAGGCGCGCATGGCTGGCCGCGTCGGTGGCGATGTAGACGGCCTCGAGCTTGTCCTCCGCGGCGTGCTTGATCATCTCCTCGCAGCTGGGATACGTCTTCTGCGCCTTGACACGCTCCTGGAGAAGCTTGCGGCGGCCAGCATCAAGGTCCGTGCAGGCCACCACCTCCACGTTGGGATGGTTCTGGTACCCGAACGCCGAGCCGAACGAGCAGTAACCCTCGCCGGCGATGCCCACGCGCACCTTCCTGTCGGAGAACGGCGTCCACGCTTGCGCGGCGAGCGTGCCCGCGTTCGTCTCGTCGAAGCCTTGTATCTTCTTCGCGGGCGCCGGCGCGGCGGAAGCTTTGGCCGTCGCGAACAGCGCGAGCGATCCGCCGAGGAAGTTCTTTCTTGAGATATTCATGTCCTTCTCCGTTTCGCTGTTCTTGGTTCCAATCACTTTTTCAGTTCGGTCAGCAGGCGGACAGGATAGTCGGAGGTGACAGTGTCCGCGCCGAGCGACTTGGCCAGCTCGTACTCCTCCTTCGTGTTGATCATCCACATCGCCACGCGCAGGCCGGCGGCGTGAGCCTTGTCCACCATCTCCTTCTTCGTTCCCTTCAGAAACGTACCCACGCCGTTTCCGCTGTAGCGCTTCGCGTCGGCGATCGCGCGGTCGTCGAGCGGGCGCGCCACCGTGAACGAGCTTTTCTGGTCAGGGAACTGGCGCATCACTGACTGCACGTGCTCCGGGTTGAAGCCGATGATCGCGAAGGTTCCGGGCTCGAGGATGCTTGCAGCCGTGTCGTGTATCTTGCGCGTGTAGGCGTCCACGTCGCCCTGATGGGACTTCATCTCAAGCTCGATCCACACGTCCTTGCGTCCCGCGAACGGGCGTAGAAGCTCGGCGAGCGTCGGAACCGGCTCGCCAGATTTCTTGAGCCTGAGCTTCCGCACCTCGGCGAGCGTCATCTTGGTGATGTCTCCGGTACTGGTGGTCGTGCGGTCGACCTTCGCGTCGTGCATGATCACGAGCTCGCCGTCGACCGTCTCGCGAATGTCCGTCTCGTAGCCGCGTACGCCCGCCTTGAGCGAGGCGACGAAGCCGCCCACGGCGTTGTCATCGTACTCGTAGCGTCCGCCGCGGTGGGCGCAGACGCGCGGGGATTCGACGGGAACGGCGGACGTGTCTACCGTGGCGCAGCCGGCGAGAAGCGCGGCGGCGAGGATGGTTGCGAGGATGGTTGGTGTCTTCATTTTTCTCCTTGTTGGCGTTGATTGACGAAACGGCGTCACGGGCGGCCCGGCGGCGGATAGACGGACGAATGGTCCGGCCGGAATCGGCCGCGCGGCTCGTCACGCCCCTGAACCAGCACCTTCCCGCCCGAGGCGGGCGCGGAGGCGATCAGCTCGTCCATCTTCCGCTGGCCGAGGTCGCGCGGGAACACGAGCGCCGCCTGAAGTCCCTTGAATTCCGTGAGCATGGCGTAGTCGCCCATCGAGTCGCCGCCCGCCAGCACGGGATCCGCGCCGTGGTGGCGCGGCGCGATGCGCGCGCGGATGAACGCCGGCTTGCGGCCGGCCGTCACACCCCCTTCAATCTCTTTCGGCACAAGACGCCCCTTCGCGTCCAGGCCGTGCACAACCCCGAACACGTGTTCCGGCGGCACGTCCAGCCCGAACGCGCTCCCGGCGACGGCGCGCAACATCTCCTGGCTTGAGCCGCTCACGACGTAGACGGCGATTCCCGCCGTACGCAATTCGCGGAACAGGTCTTTCATCTCCTGCGGGAACGCCATCCCGCGCCGCTCGGTCGGGACCGTCGCATCGACGGAAACGCCCCCGTATTTCAGCGCCTTCGCCGTCGCACGCACGGCGAAACTCCGCAGATCGTCCGGCGTGTATCCCGCGAAAAGCCCCATCCGCCACCGGCAGACGGCCGGGTCGCCGCACATGTCATGGATGTTCCAGAAGAGCCGCCAGTAGCCGCGCGCGAACGCGCTCCATGTCGGCGTGCGCGTCATGTCTTCCCCACGGATGGGCTCCAGCTTGTCGGCGAGGGCGGCAAGGGCGTCCGCCTCGGGGCGAAACCGTTCCGGCAACCCCAGCTTGACATGCGCACGAAAGTCGCCCGCCTTGAGGTCCAGCGTCTCCAGCATTTCCCAGATGCAGGAGAGGGACAGGTCTCCGACGGCAATGGTATAGTCGAAATCGAAGACGGCGTAGGCGTCCGGATTGCCGCCGTTACGCGCGATCACCTCGTCCAGCCGCGCCTTGACAGACGGTTCCCAGCCGCCTGGGGGCAATGCGGCGACTGCCACCCAGGCAGAAGCCGCCAGCAGCACACCGTTCAGCAGAATCCGTTTCATCCTCGCGGACCTTCTCATGCACAGGACGAATGGCAACCTAGAACCCGAAGTTCAGGATCGGGAACACGAGTGCGCCGTCAAGAACGCACAAGTCAGTCATCTGCCCGTACCCGAGATTCACCATTGCGCCAAAAAGCGAGTGCGCCGGGCTAGGAAGCTGCACGGGCGGGGTAATGATTGACAAGCCGAGCGGTAACCACGGCCGAGTATCGCCCCCGTCGTCCTGACGTGCGGCCTCTTTGGCGGAAACGGCGCAGCACCACGCCGCGGCAACTGCGACCAGCAGGAATCTCGCTGACTTCTTCATCACTTTGTTCCTTTCTCCTTGGCTACAAGCAAACGAATTATACCATATCTTGGGCCAGGCACGACCGGGAAATCGCGACCTGTCATCGCTCCGTGCGACTCGCATGGCGAGTTCATACGAGGCGATAGGTCTCGGTTGGGACGAGCGAGTCGCAGGCGTAGAAGTCGATCTCCACGCGCGCGCCGGAGACACGGAGCATGTAGTGCCCGGCCGACTGCGTCTGGCGGTATTCGACGAGGCCTGGGCGGTACTCCTCCACGAGCGCAAGGAGTTCGGGCACCGTGCGCTTCTGGAGGCAGCCGTCGTGGTCCTCGTCCATGCGCGCGGGGTGGGCCTTCACATACTCGCCGAAACGCGCGGGCGAATCGAAGAGCACCTTGGGCGTATCCTCCTGAGGACGCCACACGCTGTTCGCCGAAAACTCCACGAGCTCTCCTTCGGGACGCACCCAGCGGCGAATCTGCGTACGATGGATGTGGCCGCACAGCACGATCGCGCGACGCTTGAGGAGCCGCGCGAACAGCGCCCGGCGCT
>CAMNLN010000066.1 GCA_946543025.1 uncultured Verrucomicrobiota bacterium | reverse complement strand
AAGAAGAGCATAGCAAACCGTACGCCGATCCGCACAACCTGATATATCAAGTTCGTAAGGCCGTAAGATGTCCTACGTCTCACGTCCTTCGGGAAAACTAGTCGGCCCTGACACGGAAGAACGCCTTCGGGCCGGTCTGCGGAAGGAGATAGACCGTGGGCGTCTCTTCTCCGGAACCGTTGGCCGGAACGTTGATGTAGTTGATCGGCGTTCCGTTTTCGTCCCGCGCGAACTCCTTGGGCTGCCAATTGGGATTCTCCAGCGAGTCGGTGACCTCGAGATGATAGGACCGCCCGGAACGGCATTCGAAGGACAGGACGTCCTTCGCGCCGACATCCTGGCCCGCACGCCGGAACGACACGATGGACAGGCAGTCGTTCGGATCGAAGGGATTGGTGCCCGAAAGCGCCTCGCCGATGGTCGACATGCCGTCGCCGTCGTAGTCCTTCCGCGGATCGAACGTTTCGCCCTCTACGTAGTACGCGCTGTTCCTCCACATCCTACGAAGGTCATCGAGAAGATAGTCGTCGATACCATAGTCGTTCGTACAGTACGCGAGGACGATGTCCACCTCCTTCACAGACCCTGCTCCACCGATCTTCGCGTCGTTGTCGACGACGAGCCCGTCCCAGACCATGCCGTTGGGCTCCGTCACCTCAATCCGCACCGTCGATCCGGGCGCGAGCACGCCGTCCACCGATTTCGACGCCATGGGGATTCTCAACGCGTAGTTTCGCTTTGAATCGGCCTTGTAGAATGTCTTGCTCGTGGCCACCAGCTTATCGGAGGAGGCGTCGTACGCCGCGATTTCCGCCACCCGGTTCGCGTCGAAGCCCACATGCTCCGCGTCCATCAGCCTTCCCACGTAGGTGCAGGGAGTCACGGCCTGTGCGGGCACTGCGGCGGGATTCGCCGCCCGTGCCGCGCGGGGCGCGAGAGCAAGCGAGATCGCGAATGAAAAATGAAGTATGAGGAATGAAGAACAAATGGGATTCCTCATTCTTGAAAATCCAGTTGTCCGGGGTGTCTCGTCGTGTTTCATCGTCACATCCTCTCGTCACAATTCTTCATTGAGATTTATCATTCTTCAATTCCCGCTTGCGGAATAGGTCTTGAGTCCGATCTTGATGTCGTTCACGCCCTCGTACTCGAGCCTGCCGTCACGGTTCTGGTCGACGCCGCCGATGAACGCGGCGATCGCGGCCTCGCGATCAGAGTTCATCGAGCCGGCGGGTATGATTAGGAGCCACTTCGTGTTCCACGCGCTGCGGCCGATCAGACGCGTACAGTCCAGGCTGTCGTCGCCGGGTTCCTCGTCCTTCGCGCCGTAGTAGGCGCGGAACGACGGATGCTTGCGGATGCGCGCGCCCACGTCGTTGCCGCCGGTGTTGCCGTCCAAGAGCGGTGCCCAGTCGGGATCGTCCAGCTTCGTGGAGCCGATCGCGAACGGTGCGGGGATCGTCTGGTCGACGACCTTCCACGAGAGCACGGTATCCTGGTCTCCCACAGCCCTCATCCGGTCCTCTCCGACAGGAACGAGGTAGGCGACTGGCGTATTCGCGAACACCTTCCTGTCGTAGTTCTCGAAGTGGACGCCCGCCGACGCGATGTGCGTGGCGTAGTATGTGGCGTCAAGCGCGGAGTCACCGCTCGTGAGAGGCTGGCCGAAGAAGTTGTAGCCATGCGCGATTGCCGACGAGAACGGGATCACGAGGCCCGGCTCCTTCGCCGCCGTCGAGCCGGAGAGCGGCTGGCAGTAGCGGCGGAATTCGGGAACGCTGTTGAGGTCGTCCACGACATGCTTTCTCAGCTCGGTCTTCCACTGCTTGTCGCCGTCAGAACCGTCGAATATTCGGAAGAGGTCGTGGCGGAGCGAGAACCATGTCGCATACGGTTGCGGGTTGTTGATGCCGAGCCGCGGCTTGAGGACAAGCCAGTTGGCGTCCATCTCCGCGAGGATGTCCGCAAGGCCGCCGTCGCCCTTCACCGCGCCGGTGGCGGCGATCGGGTTGCCGTTTCCATCGAATTCGCCGAGCGTGCGCGCGCCCACGATGCGGGAGATGAACTTCTCGCCGCTCGAGGAATCGGACGAGAGAAGTCCCGTCTCGTAGTCGTACGCCTGCGCCGCGAGGTAGGTATACTTCTGCGCAAGGTCGAACATCGTGGAGTAGCGCGAGAGCGCGTTGTCGCGCTGGATGCGGAAGAACATCTCGCCGTAGCGCGCCTGCGTGAACGAATCGACCGCATGCTGACGCACGAGCGTGCGCTCGTCGATGATGCGCTGCGCCTCCGCGACGACGGTCTCGACGGCCGCCTGCGCGACCTGGAGGTTGCGGAACGCGGACAAGACCTCGTCACCCGCCTTGTCAAGAGCCGATACGGCCTCGCCGAGTTTTTCGGCCTCTTCCATCCGATCCTTCGTGATTTCCTCAATGAGCGCGAATGTTTTCTGCGGCAAGGCGAAGAGGACAGATAAAGCGTCTATTACGGATATCTGGTTCTTGGCCGCGACGATGCTTGTCAAGAATGCGTTTCTTGCCGCTGCAACCGGAGTATTGACAGTTGCTGCGGCGATGGAACTTGGATCTGTGTTCACGGTCATGCCAGCACCCATGACTTTCGGAAATGCCTCCTTGATTTTAGTTGCCGTCTCCTCTGTTTTTCCGTCAACGGCCTCCAACGTTGTGACAAACGCTTCGAGCCCAGCTTTTTTTCCTGCAAGGACGCTTTCAAACACAATTGACTCCAGTTCAATCGTTTCCTTCACGGCAAGAAGGCCGGTTACGGCCCTCGTGTGGGCGATGGCCTTATCGTAATCGTCAAGTGCATCACCATAATTCTTTATCGAGTTGTCAAGGCCCGCGTATGCGATGATAAACGATGCAAGCGCATCCTGTATCTTCCCCTGCGCAAGGCGCTTGCCGGTGACCGTGGACGGCTTGAGGATCATTCCGTTTGCGCTCAATTCAAAGGTGAAAGTATGGTATCCCATCGTCGATTCCGTCGGATTCGCAGGCGCGTAGAGGCTGTCGGCGCCGCCCCACGGATCCACCTTCATTTCTACGGACACCTCGACTGTGTTATCGGGTTCACTGTCAAAACCGAAGTCGTGAGGATCCATCCAGGCGTAGTGGTAGAGGTCTGGTCCGTCGTAACCCTGCGGGTAGGTACCGGAAGGCCCGATGTCGCCCGCGTAGGGATAGCCGAAGTATTCGATCAGGCGATTCTTGAACGCAAGTTCCTCGGATTCAAGCGAGGACTCCTTGTCGACTGCGGCATCTTGGAGCATCCTCATGCGGTTCGCGCTCTCCTGCGCCTTGTCGAGCGCCGCCTTGGCGTTCGCAAGCGCTGTCCCGGCGCGGCCACGTATCTGTTCGAAGTGCGTGGCGGTGCCGTCCTCCATGCCGAGGGGGGTGATGTCGAACGGGATCGCGCCGGCGGAGAGTCCGAGCGGGTTGAACCCGGCGTCCATCTGGTCGACCTTCTTCTGGATCTGCGAAGCGATGCTTGCGAGCGAAGCAAGTTCCGGAACGGTCGTTCGGTCGATGCGCTTGAGGCCTTCGTCCGTGAAGGCGATGTTAATGCCGCTCACGGTCGGATCGATCCACTTGCCGCCTACGACTTTCCACTTGCTGAAGTCGGATTTCTTCTTCTCGTCGATCAGGTACGCGACGGAGTCGTCCTTCGAAATCGTCCTCAAGTAGCACGTGAGTCCTTCTGCCATCGGGTTTGCGAAATCACGCGTCGAAAGAAGCTCCTCGTCTGATCGGCGGACGCCGTTCCATGCGCGGAATTCGCCGATTTCGCCGATGAATCCGCCGCCAAGATCGAAGACGATCTGCGCAATGTAGTCCTGGTCGATGCCCATGTCAAACGGAAGTTCCTGCTCGATGAGCTTTGCCCCCGATGCGCTAAACGCGGTAAGGGTCGGACGCCCGCCCGAACTGCGGATCGCAACCAGCACGGACTCGCCGGACGGGATTTGTCCGAGTTCTACAGTCTCCGCATTGGACATATCGAGTTTCCAGTCCTGTTGGTCGTGCCGAAATCCCCAGACACTTTCCTCGTCCAGAATCCAACCTTCGAATTCCGGGATGTTGTTTGTGGACGGCCACCCGATCGCGTCGGTAATGACAAAACCATCCGGGAACGATCTCGGCGGGTCTTTGCCGATGAAGCGCATCTGCACGTCCATGCTGTCGTTCTCCATGAAAAGGGTCCAGAGATCATCCATCGTGTAGATGTTATTGATCATTTCTTCCCTTATGTATTCCACCCCATAGTGCCAGAACTCCTTATACGTCTCCACCACCGGCGCGTGCACGACGGAGAGGGCGTTGGAGGAATCGAGAGTTACGGCGATGCCGGAAAACCAGTCGCGGAAGGTCATGAGGTTTGCGGTGCCGTTCGGAGCCGGAGCATTGTCGGCAACGACCTGGAACTCGATCGTCCACGTGCCGCCGTTTTCGAATTTATCGCTATCCGCCCACCATGGACGGATAGAGCCGTAGTCGTCATAGATCGTCTGAATGTGGTCCGCGACATTCGTAAACGCGAAGCGGTAGTAGTTGTCCGCAAGCGGCTTCTCGTCGAGCAGGGAGTTGCCGACGGCCCAGTTGCAGAGCGCGCCGAACCCGCCGCGCGACGCCCACTCGCCGTAGCCGAAGTTCCGCTGCATGTTGCTGTCGACGTAGCCCGCGCCCGGAGTGTCGCCGTTGTCGCGGTACGCCTTGCGGGCCGTGCGGTCCACCACTTCGAGCGCCGTCTTCGCCACGTTGTACGCGGTCTTGGCGAACTGCGCCTCGTCGTAGTAGTCGACGTTGAGGACGGCGTCCGCCACCACCATCTCGCCCATCGCGGGCTTGCCCCAGGAGAAGTACGGGTTGCGAAGGAGCCGGTAGTAGCCGGAGAGCGCGGAGAGGTAGTGGCCGTAGGCGTCGCCGTGTCCCTGCGGATACATCTCGGCCGCCTGCGAATAGTCGATCACGCCCTTGCCGTTTCCGCTGACGTCGTAGTTCATGGCGTAGGCGACCTCGCCCGCGTTCATGCCGCGCGTGAAGTTCCACACGAGCCTGTTGTAGTACGGCGAAAGATGCGTGGAGGGGGCCATCTCCTGCGTGCGGCCGCGGAGAAGCGCCAGTTCCTCGTCCAAGAGCGTCGGCACCTGGTTGTCGAAGCAGAAGAGCGCGGAGGAGAGCGCCCCGTAGTCGACGGAGCTGCCGAACCCTGAACCCGGACCGAAGCCGATGGTCGGGTTGAGCGCGTCGGAGAACGCTTCGTCGCCGAGGAGGTTGTAGAGGTCGCCGAGGCGGGCGACGGCGAGCTGGAGCTGCTTGTTGGCGTCCGCGTCGTTGATCTCGAGCTGGAGGGACATGGACTCGGCCTTGTTCAGCAGCGTCTCGTAGAGCTGGATGAGGCCCACCTCGTTGAGGTTTTCCTGGTTGAGCGCCACGTCGCCCTCGTAGGGCGCGCCGGCCTGGCGGATCATGGAGACGGCGGTCTCGGCCTCGCTGTCGACAAGGTCGCGCATCCGCTGCGTAAACGGCGTCACGTTGTTGAGGACGCGCTGTACCCACCCTTCCGCAAGCGCGGGCGGATCGGTCCACGCCGACCAGGCGTCGCCCATCACCGCGTGGGCGGGCGAATTCTCCTTGGCCCGGTAACGTACGGCGTAATAGGTGTTCACCATGTTCGCGAGCGTATCGCCCTGCCCGCCGATGACGAAGCGCGTGAGTCCGTTTGTCGGCGCGAACTTCGCCGTGTACTCGCCCTCAAAGTCGGTCGGCACCACACCGTCGGCGCGCGGCGAGCATTTCTTCCATTCAAAGACATAGTCCTCGGGCGAACCCGCGAACGCCTCGGCGTAAATGACAGAGAGCTGCTGCGAGAGGAGGTTGTACGGGTCCTCTCGCGTGACGACCCGCCCGACAAAGTATTTGGGCACCACCTTGATGACGTGCATCTGGATCGGGTCGCCCGGGGAGACGTTCATCAGCACGTTCGTCGAATCGTTCTCGATGATCGTCACGTAGTTCGTCGCGCCCATCGTGAAGAGCGCGTAGTGGTCGCGCGGCTCATAGTCGACGATGTCCTCCGTCGTGGTCTTCGCCTTCTGCTTGCTCGGCTCGACGCAGGTCGTCGCAAGCTTGTCGATCGCCGCGTACCAGGCCGACTTGGCCTCTTCGGTTGCCGTGCTGTCCATGAGGCCTCTCAGCACCCTGCGCTCCTCGTTGTTGAGGACGTTCACGTGCAGAAGCGAGACGCCGCCGGCGTTGTCTTCCCGCTCGCCGACGAGCTTGAGGCAACTCGTCACGGGCGCCGTCGTGTCGAGGTAGAAACGCGACGAAATGGAGGGCGGAAGACCGTCGAACGTCCACTTGCCCTTCCTGAGCGTGCCGTTTCCTCCCTTGCCCTGCTTGATGCCAAGAGCGGCGACGGCTTCCGTCACGGTCGCGAAATTGGTGGTCGCGAATCCGCTGGACTGCGCCACGGTCGGGTCGAAGAGGACCACCGTTTGCTCCACGTTCGTCGCCGGCCACACCACGCCGACCGACTTCGCGTTCCATACCTCGGGAAGGCCAGAAGAGGCAACCGTCAGCGTACGGCCGATTTCCATCTCCGGCACGTCCTTCGGCCACGTGATGCGCCAGAGCCAGGCGGCCGGTTCGCCAACGATAGCATCCCTCTCCGAATCCTCGTATTTCGGAAGCCAGGATACGGACGTGCCGACCGCCGGCCAGTCCTTGAGGTCGTCGATCGACGGATACGCAAAGCCATCCTGCATCGGGTACCACATGCGGACGACCAGGTTGCCCGCCGCCTTCGCCCACAGTTGCCCCTTGCGGTCGCGGTGTGCGGGGGAGGTTGCGGAATGATTGTCCCATTTCGTCTCTTCCCGCCATGGATCATCGAAGAAGTCGAGCGGATGCGGTCCAGGGATCGCCTTACCCGCCACGCAGTCCGCCGCGAGCTCGGGATAGATTTCGCTTGTGACGACGACGTTGAACCACCGCATCGCCTTGCGACCGTCCTTCACATACTCGACGAGCACGCCCGGTTCGGACGTGGCTTTCGGGAAATTGTTCAGGTCGGTACGCAACGCCCACGCGACATATCCGCCGGAACCGGCCCTGACGAAGCCATGCTCCTCGTTCGGGTTGTACGCGTCCTTTTCCCGGTCGTTCTGCACATACACCCGCGGCGTGAAGCTTGCGTCCGCGTCGATGACGGCCGTATCGAGGAGCGGAGGGCCCTTTGCGACTTGAGAGCAATTCTCCGCAGAGCATCGGATGCCAAGCACCCTTTCAGTGAAGGCGTACCGCTGCTCTGATCCGGTCCCGACCACGGAATCGTCCTCGCGGAAGGAGTACAGCCCGGTGATTCCGTTCTCGGTGCCGAGCTTGGGCCGGAGCGCCACGGCGGCAACGTCCATGCCGGACACATCTTCAAGCGGATTCGACCAGAAGGACACTTCGCCCACGGACACTCCCGCACGCGCTTCGACTGCGACGTCGTTGATCGTGACGGCACCGATCGTGGCGTTGACCGTTCCCCTAAGCAACGGGTCAAAAGAGAACGGAACCAGCATGTCGTGTCCATGCCGTCCAATGAAGACTCTCGCAGAGCCGGACTTGAACGAGATGGCGACGGGGAACCACCCCCCCATCTCCTCGCCGAAGAGGTCCTCAGAAAGCACGGAGCTCTGCGTTTCGCTTCCCATTCTCAGGACAAGGCTCGGCGACTCGTTGGAGGGATACTTGCACAGGTCGAGGCGCATCGCGATCGCGGTGTTGCCGGCAGGCTGAAGCGTGAGGAGCGAGGCATTCCCCGTGCCGGAGAACTGCGGCTCAATCTTGACCCAGAACGCCAAAGTGCCGCCCTGGTTGGAAAAGTACGGGCGCGAATCGAGCTTCGCCGTGGAGTCGACGCCGTCAAGGGAAAGCGCACGATTGTGGGTGAAGTAGGATTCCCCCGCGCCGCCGAGCTGGGAGGCGATCACGATGTCGGGCGCTTCCCAGCTCTTCGGCCAGCGTACCGAGTAGACCTGCGGCAGAGTCGGAATCGTGATTGGGGTAGGCATGTCCTCCGCTTGGATCGTCGTGTTCCACCACACTTCAATCCGGGGATTCTGCGCATTCGCTGTTACGGCGTAGATCACGGAATCGTAGGTGTTCGTGTCTCCACCCGAATCAACCATGGACGTCGGATCAACCGAAGAGGAATCCCCCGAGTCCGGCCGAGCGGGTACATAGAGGTTGGGGTTCCAGATGCGCGCGCTCGTCGCCTCGTAGATGGAGCCGGGGCTCGCAGGGTCGCAGACCGGCGAGAACCCTGCCGTCGTCCCCTCGCTCGCGCCGTCGCGGAACCGCAGCTCGCTGCCGACCGTCACTTCCGACTCCGCGAGCGTGAAGTAGTTGGTGTTGGAGCGGGAAATCGAGTGGATGGGCACGAACCAGATGTTGTCGTCCGAAGCAAGGCGCAAAAGCGAATACCCTTCGCCCACCGCCGTGAACGTGCCGTCCGCCGTCGGCGCGCGCGCATGCCCCTCCGGTTCCTGGTAGGACATGAGCGAGGCCGAGTAGTCAGTTGGGACGTAGACAGGCCGACCGTAGTCGCCATTGACGTCGCCGCGCACGAACACCGTTGTGTCCTTGGGCCAGTCGCACTCGTAGTGGTCGAGCTCGAACGGCCACTGCACCTCCATCTCGTCCGTTTCCATCCAGTAGACTTCCGCGTTCCAGCGGCAGTCCACCGTGGGCCGGAGCGGATAGACGAAGCCGTCCTTCGGGCTGTAGGAGTACTGCCCCCTGTGCTGGTACAGGTAGTCTCCGCGGTTGTCCGAAACGCTCACCACCGTCGGGCGGGCACGCAGGCCGGACGTGTCGTAGCCGCGGCCGTCGGGCTTGAGCGCACGCCCGATCTCGCCGCGAAGCACGTTCACCTGCGGACGGCAGACCTCGACCGCCTGGACGTGAAGCAGATGCTCATACGTTCCCGTGTCGTAGTAGGCCATCACCACCTGGCCTTCGATCCCGCCGACGGCGTTGAGCATGTGCGTGGTCGTATCGATGTAGAGTCCTTTGGTGACGTTCGTAGGCCCGTTCTCGACTGTCGGGGAACTATATGTCAGATCGAGAATCTTCTCAGCCCCGAAGAATTTCACGAACTTGCCCGAGAGGTCGATGCTTGGAGCGTTATAGGGTTCGTCCGTCCAGTAGATGCGGCGTGGCCGCCCTTGGCAGGACGAGGCGACGATGTAGGACATCGGGAGGTCATCGCCGTTCGCCAGCACCCAGGTGAACGGCAGAGTTCCGCCGGCGGCGACATACACGGCCTCCCCCACCGGGTCGAAAAGGAATGCCAGGGTGGAGTTCGTGCTCGCGGCGTTATCCGCAAGAAATCTCTCGTAGGTGGCCGGCCAATCGACGCCGCCCGGCGGATTGATGCGGTCGCCCAAGTAGTATTCAGGCTTCGTCCGCTCCAGGACGAACCCCGCTTCCGCAGCGGACAGCTTCACCTTCGGCATGCCCGCGACCGTGACGGCCGACATGGCGTTTGTCCCGGGCGTCACCACGCTCATCGCGGCGTACGCGCTGTTTGCCGCCAGCCAGTCGTTCTTGTCCAAGTCCGTGCAGATCTCCGGCGCGCCGGGAATGCCCAGCGAGAAACGGGCGGCTGCGCCGAATGCCGCCGCGAACGGCAAGGCGAGAGCAACGATCGAAAGGTAGCGTTTTCTTTTCATCATTTAACCCTCATGATGTAGCAGAGTGCGTAGTAGGGCGGCATGTTTTCATGCGTAACCGTGCCGTATTTGGTTCCCCCCGTGTTGTCGGTATATGCCGAGTCGTTGTACTTGGGATAGTGTCCGGTCCAGTCGTAGAAATCGTTGGCGTCTTTTCTGGCCAGGAGCCACATGAATCCTCCTCCAAACTGATATGAGTGGCGGTGGGGAGGAATATGCTCGGGGGAAAGTCCGATCTTTTCGTAGCCGCCCTTGGCACCGACGTTGTATTTGCCGGCGGCACCGAGGACGAATCTGTTGCTCAAGTTGGGCGTGGTGCGCCCGTTGTACGTCCGTCCGTCGCAGAGCGCCCACCCGTCGGGTATGGATGCCACCGAGCCGCTCCAGATGACGATGCCGCCGACAGGGATCGCGCCGTTGCCCGTGATGGAGCCGGACACGGACATGTTGGTGACCGTCATGGAACCCGCGATCAATTTCCCCTCGCTCACCATCTCGCCTGTCGCCGTCAGCGAATTTGCCGCGGTGTCGCCCGTGTCGGCAGAAGCGGAACCGACCAGGTTGCTGCTGACGGCGATGTCGCTCAGCGCGGCCACGGTGTCGGCGGCCCATAGGGCCTTCGGGACGGACAGCAGCTTCTGGCGAGGCTCGATCTCCGCATTGTCGCCATCGACGGCAAGGCCGACATAGAGCGTTTTCGAGGCGTTCGCGGCAAAAACCTCGCCCAGTTTTTCGCCGGCAGGTCCGTCCCCCGAAAGTTCCACCGAAAACAGCCCGTTCGAGGAGAGCGTGACGTCCCGCGTGCAGCTCCAGAGGGGTTCTCCGCCCGTTGTCTGGTTGTAGAGGCGAAACTCGATGGAATGGTTCAGCTCGGAGAGCATGTGCCCCTTCTCGTCCAGAAGGAGGCCCTGATAGGCAAACGACGCGTCCGCCCCTATCCCTGCGGCGGGCGCAAGCGCCAAAAGCGCCGCCGCCATCGCTTCACGAAATCCGATTCTCATGGTTTCGCTCCTCTTGCCTTGTTACCGAACCCTCATGATGAAGCAGAGCGCCCAGTAGGGTGGCATGTTGTCATGCGGCACCGTCGTGCCGTTACGGCCTCCCACGTAATCAGTATACGCCGTGTTGCTGCCGGTGGCTCCGACTCTGTAGAAAAGGTTGTCGCTGTTAGAAGCGCCAGCTATGCCCGAACCCTTGAACGTGTATCGGTGGTTGTGGCTGGGAATGTTCTCCAGCGTAAGCGTGACCGCTTCCGCGCCGCCTTGCGCACTGACAGCGTATTTGCCGCCCGCGCCAAGGACGAACTTGCCACGCAGGTCGGGCGTGCCGTTGCTGCCGTCGCACAGCTGCCAGCCCGCCGGGAGATTGTTCTGCGCGCCGCTCCACATGATGATGCCGCCGACCGGCACGGTCCCGAAGCCCGAGATCGTCCCGCCGACCGTCAAGTCGCCGGTGACGGTCGCTTCGCCCGTGGAGAGCGATCCCACGCTGGCGGAGTGGGTTACGTTCAGCGAGGATGCCGAGAGCGAGCCCGAGAAGGCGGCGCTCGCCGCCGTCAGGTTGCCGCCGATGGTGAAGTCGCCGCTCGCGCGCGAAACGTTGGCTGCAACCGCCGCGAACGGAACCGGCAGCAGTTTCTGGCGCGGCGTGATCTCGCCCGACGAGTTGAGGATCGTGATGCCGATGTAGATGGTCTCGGTCTCGGCAAAGACATGGTCGAGGGCGTCCGTCAAGCCTGAGATCTCGGTTCCCGTGTTGTCCGACACCTCGATGTTGAAAAGTCCGTTCGCGTCGAGCTGAACATGGTATGTTCGCCCCCAGAGCGCCGTGCCGCCCGTGGGTTCGCCGTAGAGGCGCAACTCCACCGTCTTGGTGCCCGTCAACGCCGCGCCGTTCGTATCCTTCAGTACGCCCTGGTAGGCGAATTGGGCCGACGCGGCCATCAGCGTCGCCGCCATGGCGAACGCAGTCATGAGAATCGTCAGTTTTTTCATTTCGTTGTACCTTTCCTTGAAGACCGTTGAAGTGCGTTTGTTCGTTGAGGTTATTTTGTCACGAGTTGAACGACAGGAGAGATCCGCCTGATGACCATCGGTCCGTTCAATACGATTTTTCCGTCATGGCGAAGCCCCGAAAGCGTCCACTGGCATGTGCCGTCGAACGAATCCTTGGGGCTCCACGACTCGATGCCTTCCACAAACGAGATCGCGAGCTTGATTTCGTTTTTCACGGAGAAGGTCTCGGGCTTGATGTCGTTCTTGTAGTTATAGACGTCGTCGCCGTTGGGTGCATGAGTCAAGAAGTCCCACATGAGGCCGTCGTGCTGGGGGTGGTACGGATGCCGAAGGAGGCTCGTCGCCCCGTACGCCCCAACCGTGAATTCGAATCTCGCCATGTTGTTCGGCGCCGCGTAGATATCCCAAAGACTTTCTTGCGTCGCCTCGATGACGGGCGTCTCGGTTGGCAGGCAGACGGCAGAAATGCGCATGAGCGTCTTGGCCGTGTCGGGGGGCGAGACCGAACCCGCATAGATCTTGTAGTTGAAGGTGCCGTCTCCCGCCACGTCGCCGGCCAGCACGACGCGCTGAAGCAGTCGCGTTTTTCCTTCATGGTCGCGGTGGATCGGAAGACGCAGCCTGAACTTCCCGCCTGTCGGCGTCGCCGCGCCGAGCGCGGTATCCACCGCATTGGTCGTGACGACCTCCGCGTCATCCACCGTGTTGGTCTCGACGACCCATCTCTGCGCGACCATGTGAATCGTATTGAACTCCACGTCTGCGACCCAGAGGCCGTTCTGCCAATCCGAGGCCACGTCCCCGGAGGTCTCCCCGTAGATCGGGATCACCGCCTTGGCGTGGGCTCCGCTGTCCTCGGTTACCGTCAGGAGCGCGCCGAACGGAAGGCCCTTCCGCCTGTCGCCGTCCTCCAAGCTCTCGCGGTCAAGGCCGACCTCTATCCGCCAGGTTTCGCCGGGCGCAAGGGTCTTGTGCCACCACATGCCGTAGTATGTCCCCGCCGGCCCGCCCAATGTCCACGCGGCGTTCGTGAGCGCCACGTCCATGTCGCGCCAATGGAGCGTCCAGGGCAGTCGGGGCGAATTGAAGAGCTCGTCGTGATTGAGCGCCTGATCGAGCGTAAAGCGAACGTCTCGGCTTGCCGTGCCGTCGTTCCGGATTGAGAAGCTGGACCTCTTGCCGGTCTGCCCGAAATTGACGCCGTTGAGGGGCGACACGTGCAGAACGCCCGACCAGTCGCTGATCTTGTCGGACGGCAGGAGCAGCACGGTACCGTTGGAAACCGTCCTGTCGTAAGTGCGCACCTCGCGCGACTGCGGCGTCGCGTCGGGGTCGTCGCCGACGATGCGATAGTAGGCTCGGCTCAAGACCTCTTCGCACGGAGATCCCTCGAGGTAGGCGGCGATGTCCGTCTCCTGGGAGACTGAAAACCCGACGAAGTTGTAGACGGTGTTCGTGCCCGTGACATGCCATGTCGTGCGCGGCGCGGCGGGCGCGCCGCGGAATGTGTCGACGAAGCTCGGGCTGTTGCAGAACGTCACGAGAACCGATCCGGCCGGAACGCTTTTGAGCGACGACGCCTCGGGGGCGTCGCGGTACCACACGGCCATGGCTTCATTGGGCAGGCCCTGCGAGGTCCACTCGGCGGAGAACTGCCGCGTCGCGAGGAACGAAGCCGGGTCGTAGAGGCCCACGTGGCCGACCGGCCAGGCGGCGAACAGCTCGTCTGCCGTCTTCTCCGGCGACACCTCCACGTAGACGGCGTTCCAGCCGTACGTGAGGGTGATGTTCTGGGAAGCATGCGGCATGACCGCTTCGGCAGGCCATGCGAAGAAGAGAGCGGCAAACGACGCTAGCCAGCCACCCCAGCGAACACTGCGTTTTTGTGCTTTTTTCATTGTTCTTCTCTTTTCCCTGTCACCCTTCCGCGTACCTAAAGGCAATTAACTGAAAACGAGTCTATCAAATCCAATCCGGGTTCGCAACGACAAATCTCAAAAAAATCGGGGATTTTTTTGGCGTCCCGCACGCCCGTCACACGCCCAAACGGTGCGCCAGCGTGTTGATATAGTCGTCCGTCATGCCGACCACGAAGTCAAGCACCGCGTGCGCCCACCAGGCGAGCGGCTCGTGCTGGTGCGCCTCGTAGTAGGCGCGGTCCCATGCCAGCTGCA
>CAMNLN010000065.1 GCA_946543025.1 uncultured Verrucomicrobiota bacterium | reverse complement strand
AGCGCACGATCAGCACCGTGCCGTTCGGCTGGGCGCGCATGAACGCCGAGACGGGCAGCACGCCGCCGCTCACGCGCAGCTCGTCGAAGTTTCCTCGGATGTGCGCAGGATTCGTCGTCGTGCCGCCGATGGAGAGCGTGTTGACGACGTTGAGATAGTTGAGCGGGGATTCCAGCGTCCGGGTGCAGAGCGACTGGTAGTCGCGGTAAAGCGTGATGACGGTCTGCGTACCGGACGTGCCGTCGAACGTGAGCGCCCAATGGTGCCATCTGCCGTCCGCGATGCTCGCAGGAAAATCGTGTCGGGGAAAATAGAACGGGTCGCCGTCGCCCTGCTGCGCGCAGATGGTCAGCTGGTTGGCCGTCCCCTGGGCGAACGTGAAGAGCGCCCATGCGGGCGTGCCGTCGGGCGACTCGCCCCGCGTCAGGCGGATCAGGTTCGCGACGTAGTCGAGATGCTCCAGCTTCGCGAAGAACTCCACCGTGAACGACGGTTGCCGGAGAAGAGCCACGTCCGTCCAGCCGATCTTGCCGCCTTCGATGCGCAGGGACTTCCTGTTGTCGCGGATGTCCTGCATCGCCGCGCCGTCCATGGCGATCCGCCCGGGAACGGCATTGTCCAGCACGGGCACGCTGCCGCCCGTCCGCGCCGAGGCGATGCCCGCGCCGATGAGCCCCGTGTCCGGTGCCAGGTCCAGTCCGTCCTCGAAGTCCGCGTGCGCGAGCGTCGGGGCTGTCACGCAGTCGTGCGTCGTGAGGAACTCCGCGGGCGACAGCGCCCTGCGCGTGATGCGCACCTCGTCCAGGCAGCCGGGGAGCGTCTGGTAGCTAGAATCCTGCCCGCTGATGCGGATTTCGTCGGCGTGGCCGCCCGTCCCCACGACGGCCGTGGCCACCTGCTTGTAGTCCACATAACCTGTCATGGTCTCCGCTGCGGCATCATATACGTAGGCGATGTGATGCCACCGTCCGTCGTCGATGCGCGCCACATAGCTGTCCGTCATGCCACTTGAACCGTTGTAGCGGAAGAGCAGCTTGTTGTTGCCGCCGTTCATCAGCACTTTCATGTAGCCGGAAAAGAAGAGGGAGAACGAGTCGGCGTACTGGCTGTCTGCCGGCTTGGTCGTCTGCCGATCCGTCTTGACGAACGCCTCGAACGTGAAGTTGGAGGCGGCGATGAGGTTGTTCGGATCCGTCAGCAGGAACGAAACGCCGTGGTGCGCGCCCACGCCCGTCACGGGCAGGTGGATCGCGCCGCCGTTCGCGCAACGGTCGGACGCGAAGACGCCGTTGCGGATACCGTCGCCGGGAACGTCGTTGGTGACGCACGGCATCTCCGCCAGCGTCGCGTTCTTGTATATCACGATGCTGCCGACGACGTTCGTCGCCGCGTTGATCGGCGGAGCCGTCGTGCTGAACCAGTCCTCCGCGCCTGCGTCGAACGGCAGGTAGTACATCGTGTCGCCGTCGATCTCGCGCATCGGGACGTAGCGCAGGAACTTCTCCGGCGGCAGCGCCTCGTCCGAGATGCGCACCTCGTCGATCTCGCCGTTGTGGCGGCGCGTGCTGTGGCTGGCGTTGCCGCCGATCTGGAGCGGGCTGTTCGCCGGATGGTAGAAGCCGACGGCCTTCTCATCCATGGTCGCAGTCGAAATGCGGACGTAGTCCACGTACGAGTAGACCTTCCTCGTCCCGAAGTCGAACGTCACGGCCATGTGGTGCCAGCGCCCGTCGTCGATGCGCACGCTCTTCGCGCCGTTCCCCCATCCGTGCGCGAGGGTCGTGCCGTCGTCAAGAAGGAAGGTGACCCGATAGAAGAGATTGGACTCGAACACGTGCAGCCCCCACGTGCCCTGAAACCCTGTGTTCGCCTTCAGGATGATCGGGCGCATGTAGCCGCTGGTGATGGGCACGTCGGGCCCGAGACGCACGAACGCCTCCAGCGTGAGGTTCGTGATCACGTTGAGCGCCGCGTCCTCCGTGATGCGCAGCATGCCGCCGTTTCTGTCGTCGCGCCCCGTCGTGTGGAAGTGGAGCCCGCAGCGGTTCTCCACGCGCGTGCCGGTGACGGGGTCGTACACGCAGTAGCCCGCCGGCGCGGAGTTCGTATAGGTGGGCAGGTAGCCCGCCATCGGCGTCGTTCCGTTGTTGTCGTTGTACGTGGAGCCGTTGATCGTGCGCGGGATGGCGGGGTATGTGGCCGCCACGCTGTTCGTCACGTACGTGCCCGCCGCCGTGCTTGTGAGCGGCGCCTGTTCCTCGAACCGGTACCACATCACGGTCTTCGCGAATCCCGCGCCCGCCAGCAGCAACGCCAGGCTGGCCGCCGTCAGTTTTTTCACACATGCGTCTCGTTTCATGTCGGACTCCTTCTTTCTACCTTAAGATGATCGTCAGGCCCTCGCTCGCGCCAAGGGACGAAAGCAGGGCCTCCCCCTCGTCGTTCTCGCCCGGCTCGTAGGCGAACGACAGCTTCTCCAGCGCCGCAATCTTCGCAATCTTTCTCATATCACGCTCCTTGACACGACGTCAAACTCCATTCCAGCTTTTTCACCAGCAAGCCGCGAATCGCGGGCGGCAACATGCCGAAAATCACTTCAGCAGGATCTGCGTGCCGCGCATGGGACCGAATTTCAGCGTCTTCCCGCCGTCCGCCAGCAAAAGCCGCCAGATGCCCTTCTCGTCCGTGAACGGCGTCCCGTCGCTCGCCACGAATGACAGCGTCGGCAACGCCGCGAACGGCGTCGTCGACGAGACGAGCGTCTTCGACGGGCCGAACGTGGACGCGTCGAGCGTGTCAGCTTCCGTCACCCGAACACCTTTCCCGGCGACAAACGCGAAGCCCGGCGCCGTGAGGAGCGGCGCGGACGTTCCGCCTGTCGCGGCGGCGGGCAGCTCCAGGTCGCCGCCCGGATACGCCTTCGTGAAGGCGATCGTACCGTCGACGAGGCGCGTCGCGCCCGCGTACGTGTTCGCGCCCGAGAGCGTGAGCGTGCCCGTGCCGACCTTCGCAAGACCGCCCGCGCCGGAGAGGACGCCCGAGAGCGTCACCGTCGCGTTCGTCGTGTCGAACGTCACGCCGCCGTGCGAGCCCGTGAGGTCGATGGCGAGCGGGCACGCGAACCCTGCCGTCGCCGTCGCACGGATCGTGCCGCCGCCCAGATGGATCTCGTAGCGGTCGTTCGTCGAGCTCTTGCGGATGCCGTTCGTGCCCACGTTCAGCTCGCCGCCGGTCACGTTCAGGATGCCGTATCCCTTGCCGCCCGACCGGCCGTTCAGGTTTACCTCGTCCGTGAACACTTCTCCGCCCGAAAGGTTGAACGTGCCGTAGCCGTCCGTCCCGAGCGACAGGCGATACGTGTCCACGATCAGCTTGCCGCCCGTCATGTTCCAGAACGCATGGCCAACCGGGTAGTGCCCCAGGCGCACGCCGTCGTACTCGGACGCGTTGCTTCCGTAGAGGCCGACGGTTCGGACGATGCCGCCCGACTGGTTCACGATGCCTGTCACCACGTTGTTGTACGTCGCCCCCGTGACGGCGTTCGTGTAGGTGTACTGCGTCGCGTTTCCGACGGTGAACGCCTTGACTGTCACGTCGCACCCGTCCGTGAACTCGACCGTGCCGACCACGTTGGTGTGGTCCCGTGTCCATTGCTCGCCGACGCGGAAATCCTTCTCGGGCGAAACCCAGCGCGCGCCGGAACCGAACGTCAGCGTGCCGCGCCGGACGAAGGCCTGCGTGTTCGTCACGAAGTTCTTGAACGTCGGATGCCCGTTCGGGTCGAGGTCGGAGTTCATCGTGAAGATGCCGCCGATGATGGTGTTCGTGATCGTGTCGGCCGAGCGGCGCTCCCAAAAGACCGTGCCGTTGTTCGTGACGACGCCGACGTTGAGCGATCCCTCCCAGCAGTTCTTGCGGCCAATGGCGATAGAGTTGTTTGCGTTGACGACGATCGGGCCCGTGAAGTGGTTGTTGGCGATGGAAACGGCGTTGCCGAACGTGCCGGCGACCCGGAGCTCCGCGTTCCCGTACAGCTTCCCGTTCGGCACCACGGCGTTGCCGGCGAATGTCACCGGCGCGTTGATCGTGATTGTTCCGCTGAACGTCGCCTGCGTGCCGCTGGAACCTTGTTGGATCGTGCTGGCGGACTCGATGACGATGTCATTTTTCATCGTATGGTTGTTCCAGACGTTCAGCTTGCCTCCGCGCATGTATACCTTGCCTTTGGACGGCGTGTTGCCGAGCGCGTTGTCGGTAGTGATCGCCGTGTACTGCCCGGCCTCGATGCTGATGTCGCCGCCGGCCGAGTTGTTGAACGTTGCCACTGCGAACTGGTCGCCGGACGGCGTCTTGAAGCGCAACGTATGCCCCTGCGCGTGGACAACGTCGACGTCTATTCGTTTCACGGTGCAGACAAGCAGATCGCCAGTCATGTAGACATTCGGCAACCGCTTGTTCGTCGTCGCCTCCTGCGTGTTGAGAAGCGCGCCGTTCCCGTCCGGCCCCGTGCCGCCGATGTAGATTTTCGGGAAACCTGTTGCGATGCCGTTGGCCGCCAGCGCCGCCGGGCTGCAGACATCGAGCGCCGCGCCGTTCGCCACGCGGATGTCGTTTGTCCCCGCAACGGAGAGATGCTTGCCCAGCTTGAGGATGCCCGCGTTCACCTGCGTGCCGCCCGTGTACGTGCGCGCCACCGCGCCGAGATCGAGCGTGCCGGCGCCGACCTTCACGACCGCGACCTTGCCGCCGATGGTCTGGGCGTACGTCTGATCGTCGGCGATGTCGAAGGTAAGCGTGGCCGCGGTCGCGGACGAGTTCGTCACGCCGTCGTACGACGCGAGGTCGGCCACGTCGGCGACGGTCCTGTCCGTCCCCGCGAGATCCAGCAACGCGGCGTCCACGTTCATGCAGGCAAGCGTCAGGGCCGCCAGAATCGCCAAGACGCATTTCGTCATTCGTGTTGTTTTCATGTCATGCTCTTTCGTACGTTTTGATCGAGAACTCATCGGAAAATAATGGTCATTTTCTCCGCTTCCCTTTCTCCCTTTTCACCTTGCCTCTCTCACCCTTCGCCTTTCGCTTTTCAACTTTCACCCTTCCACTTTCAACTTTCACCCTTTCTCTTTCGCCGTTGTTCGCCATCTCGAAGTCGATCTTGCGCTGGGCGAAGTCCACCGCCGCCACGCGCACCTTGAGCTTTGTGCCCACCTGCCACGTCTGCCGTCCGTCGGTCAGGAGCTCGCGGGCGGCGTCCCAGCGCACGAACGTCTGCGAGAGCTTCGAGACGTGGACCATCCCGCCGATCGCAAGGTCCGGCAGGTCAACGAAAAGGCCGTAGGACGCGCACTTGCCGACGACGGCGTCGAACGTGACCGGCGCCTTCTTTGCGAGCAGGTCCTCCAGATAGCGGTATTTCTTGATTTCCACGAGCATCCGCTCCGCCTCGTCGGCCACCTGCTCGCGCTCGCTCGTGTGCTGCGCCGCGCGGTCGAGCCAGCCCTGGTCCATCCGTCCGCCCTTCCCCGCGAGGAAGGACGCGAGCTGGCGGTGCAGCACGAGGTCGGGGTAGCGCCGGATCGGACTGGTGAAGTGCGCGTAGAACTTCTTGGCGAGGCCGAAGTGTCCGATCGCGCGCGCCGAGTAGAGCGCACGCTTCATCGACCGCAGCACCATCACGGAAAGGACGCCTTCGAGCGGCGACCCCTTGATCTTCTCCAGGAACCGCGCGAGGTTGCGTGGCTGCGAGAGATCGCCGCAGGAGATGCCGATCGCCGCGAGGTTGGCGCGCAGCTCCTCCAGGCGCGCCGGGTCCGGCGGCTCGTGCAGGCGCGCGAGGATCTTGACGCCGCGCGTCCACAGTTCCGCCGCCACCGCCTCGTTCGCCGCCACCATGCATTCCTCGACCAGCTGGTGCGACTCGTCGTACGGGCGCACCTCCACGCCTGTCATCATCCCCTTCGCGTCCAGCTTGATTTCGGCCTCGGGCACCTCCATGTCCAGCGCGCCCGCCGCGAACCGCCGCTTCCGCAGCTGTTGCGCCAGGTCGTTGAGCGCAAGGATCGTCTTGCGCGTTTCGCCTTTCACCGTTTTCTCCGCGCCGTTCACCACGGCCATCACCTGCTCGTAGGTGAACCGCGCCTTGGAGCGGATGACGGACTTCGCGAACTTCCGCGCGACGCAATTCCCCTGCGCATCGAACGTGAGGAACGCCGAGAACGCGAGCCGGTCCTCGCCGGGCACGAGCGAGCAGACGCCGTTCGAGAGCTGCTCCGGCAGCATCGGCACAACCTTGTCCACGAGGTAGACGCTTGTCGAACGGCGGTACGCCTCCTTGTCGAGGGGGCTTCCGGGCGTGACGAAGTGCGAGACGTCTGCGATATGGACGCCGAGGACGCGGTTGCCCTTCTTGTCGGTCTCGAGCGAAAGCGCGTCGTCGAAGTCGCGCGCCGAAGCCGGGTCGCACGTGAAGATGAACTTCTTGCGGAGGTCGAGCCGCTTGCCCGGCTCGTCGAGACGCGCGCTCGCGCGTTCCGCCGCCGCGCGCACCTGCTTCGGGAACGCGGACGGCAATTCGTGCTGCTCCATCACGGCGCGCGTGTCGAGCGACGGATTGTCCGCCGGGCCGATCACGTCCGTCACGATTCCTTCCGGCGCGAGGCGCGGATTCTCCCAGCGCGCGAGGCGCATCACCACGCGGTCGCCCACCGCCGCCCCGCGCGTGTCCGGCACCAGAAACTCCTGGCGAAACGTGGGGCTGAGCGGCTGGACGCGCGCAAACGGCGCGCCCGCCGTCACGGTACCGACGATCGCGCGCGGCGCGCGCTTCTCGATACGCTCGATCCGTCCGTCCGTCCCGTCGCGTCCGAGCCGTATCGTCACCATGTCGCCCGGCAACGCGGTGGAAAGATCCTTCGCCTCGATCCAGATCGCCGCGTCCGTCTCCGGATGAATCAGGTAGCCCGCGCCGTTGCGCGCCATGTGAAGTTCGCCCGTGAGCGTTCCCGCCCCGATTCTTTCTTTCTTTTTTCTTTCTTTATCTTTCTTTCTCATTCCGGGCGAATTATAGCACAATTCCTTGTTCCTCGGCAACAGTTTGTCTAACGGTATCCTGATCCCGAGATCAGGGTGGATGACCTCCAGCACTTGACGGCAGGTTTTCGTTTGTGATAGAGTATTGACCTCTATCTAAAATGAGGATTGCCATGAAACATCTCGTGTTCGGACTTCTTTTCGCCAGTTTGTTCGCAACGGCGGTTTCCGCCACGCCCCTTCTGCGCATCATGCCGCTCGGCGATTCGATCACGGAAGGCGCCGGCGCCGGCTCGACCGGCGGCTACCGCGGGCCGCTCTGGACGCTGCTCGCCAACGCGGGCTACAACGTGGACTACGTGGGCTCCAATACCACCAACCAGGACAAGACGAACGGCATGGACCCCGACCACGAGGGCCACGGCGGCTGGCGCATCGACGGCCTCTACGGCGGAAACGGCATCTTCGAGATGCTGCCCACCTGGTTCAGCTCCATCGAGTCGCCGGACGTCATCCTCCTCCACCTCGGCACGAACGACTCCGGCGCCGACACGGTGAACGACAGGTCGCGCACCACGGCGCTCCTCGACCGCCTCCACTCCATGCAGCCTTCCGCGCACGTGGTCGTCACCACCCTCATGTGGCGCAACGACGCCGCGCGCTACGCCCGCATCCAGACATACAACTCCAACCTCACCAACGTCGTGGCGGAGCAGGTCGCCAAGGGGCAGCGCATCTCCATCCTCGACATGCACGCCGCCGTACCCGGCGGCACGGAATTCGGTACCGTCAACTTCGGCGACGGTCTCCACCCGAACACGACCGGATACGCGCTGATGGCGAACGCCTGGTTCGGCGCGATCCAGCAGCTCTATCCAGACCCCGCGGACTTCACCACCACGAACACGCCCGCCGTCGTCACGGCCACCGTCGACGAGGCCACGCGCACGAAGGTCACTCTGAGGCTCAACACGGCCGTCACGCAGGCTTCGGCCGAGAACCTCGCGAACTACGCGCTCACGGGCGCCACGATCGCCTCCGCCGCCCTGAACGCGTCCGGCGACAGCCGCACCGTCACGCTCACGCTGGCCGCCGCGCCGGACTACGGCACCCAGACGCTCGCCGTCTCCGGGCTCGCCAATGTCGCCGGCACAGCCACGTCGCTCGTTCAGACGTTCGGCCTCGTGTTCCCGCATCCGCAGGGCGCGGAGAACTACATTCCCGCCTCCGAGCTCGGGCCGTACAAGCTCGTCTACAGCTACGACCCGCCCGGCGCCGGCGCCAACTGCATCGACGCGAACTTCTATTCCGTGGACAGGCACATGGAATTCGGCTGCATCGCGCGCGTGGCGTACTACATCGAGCTGCGCAAGATCGGCGGCGACCTGCAGTACGCCTGGGCGTCGATGGACGCCTTCTCGGACGACGCGGCCTTCCTGGGCGTGCCCGTCCGCGCGCGCGGCAAGACCTTCCAGCAGTATGTCCAGAACCTCAAGGTGTGGAGCAACGTGCCGGGCGTCCAGACGGGCGACCGGGGGCTAGGCTTCATCGAGTTCTGGCCGAACACCTACAACACCGGCAACGCGAAGAACGTCCCCGGCGCGAGCGGCTCGCTCTACGACTTCGGCGACCAGATGTCGAACGGAAACTACGGCAGCATGCAGGTGCACGACGTGGCGGCGAAGCAGACCGTCTTCGCCTTCAACCACTGGGCCGTGCCGGACGCGCAGAGCTCCCCCACGCAGAAGACCCAGCTCGGCATCGGCAACAGCAGCGGCGACTCGCGCTCGACGGACTGGACGTTCGTGGAGAACGGCGGCACGTACGACGTGCGCCGCATCCAGGTGTACGTGCTGCCGGACACGACCGACCGCACACCGCCCGCCGTCGTCTCCGCCGAATGCGGCTTCTCCCGCCAGAAGATCACCGTCACCTTCTCCGAGCCCGTCGCGGAGGCCAACCTGGCCACGTGCTTCGCCGTGAACGGCGGCACCGTGGCCGTCCGCTCCGTCCGCCGCTCCTCCATCGACGCGCGCGTGGTTCACGTTCTCACCGACGTGCTGCCGGCGGGGGCCGTCACGCTCGCGGTCGATGGCGTGCGCGACCAGTCGCCGCACGTCAACGCTCTGGCGCGCACCGAGGTCGCAGTGGTCGACCGCGGCCTTCCGTCGGATATTTCGAGCCGCGTGAACGCCAGCCTCACGGCGGGCTTCCAGGTGGTCTACGCCCTCGACATTCCCCAAAAAGGCAACTTCATCAGCAACCCGGACGTCTACTTCATCGACGAGTCTATGGGCACGAACGCCTTCAGCCGCGTCGCCTACTTCGCGGAGTACGCGATGCCCAACGCCCCGAACACGGTCAAGTACGTATGGGTGGCGACGGACGCGTTCACCGAGAAGGCCACGCAGATCGGCATCCCCTTCTCCTCCACCGGCGCCTGGTTCCAGCAGAAGCTGCGCAACACGGACGTCGCGTCGAACGTCTCCGGCCTCCAGACCGGCACGGGCCTCGAGACGTGCAACATCGAGTTCTGGCCCACCGACTACACCGCGAAGGGGAAACTCGGCCTCGGCGGCAGCGACTCCGGATTCGACTTCGACGACACGAAGAGCGCCGGCGGTTCCTACGGCTCGATGCAGATCCACAACTACGCGGCGAAGCAGACCCTTTTCGGCATGAACCGCTGGGGCTACAACAACGGCTTCATCGGATTCGGCATCAGCAACCGCGTGGGCCAGGCCAACTCTGACTGGACGCACGCCGACAACGCGGGCGACTACGCCATGCGCCGCATCTACGTGCTCGCGAAGGAAGGCCCCGCGCCGGCGACCTTCGGCGAGGTGCCGGCGGACGTCGTCGCGCGCGTCCCCGACGCCGCCAACTACGAGCTCGTGCTCGACTACGACATTCCCGTGAAAGGCTGGATGAACGACCCGGCCAGCAACCTCTCCTACCGCGTGACGGACAACACCGCAAAGATCGGCAAGGATTTCGCGCGCGTCGCCTACTTCTTCGAGCTCGTCGCGAACAACTCCACGGTCACCCAGTACGTCTGGACGGCCTTCGACGCCTTCACGCAGGACGCGACGCGCCTCGTCATCCCCACCAACTTCACCTACCAGCAGAAGATCGCCAATCTTGACGTGGAGTCCAACGTCTCCGGCATCACTACCGGCAAGGGCATCGCCACCGGCAACATCGAGTTCCACTCCAACAACTACAGCAAGGGCAACAAGATCGGCATCCCAGACGCAAGCGGCAGCCTCTACGACTTCGGCGACCAGATGGACAGCGTGGGTTCTGCCGGTTACGGCTGTGTGCAGGTGCACAACTACGGCGCGAAGCAGACGCTCTTCGCGGTCAACAACTACAACAAGGGCGCGTCCGTGTGCGTGGGCATCGGAAACCGTCCCACCGGCGAGCCCGACTGGACGCACGCGTCAAACGCCGGCAGCTACTCCTACCGCCGCCTGCGCGTTTTCGTGAGCCGCGCGAAGCGGTTTGAACCGCTCCCCATCAACGACGTCGGCCTGCCCCGCCGCGCGATCGTCAGCGCCGCGCGCGACAAGGTGTGCGTCTCCTTCCCGTCCGCCGTGCCAAAGACGCTCCTCGCGGCAGACCGCTATGTCTTTGTCGACCCGTCCGTGCGGATCGCGGATGTGGCGCTCTCCGTCGGCGAGCCGCGCGACGTGCTGCTCACCCTCGCGCGGCCGCTGGACGTGGACACCACGAACGCGCTCGTCGTCTCGCTCGCGCCGTACGCGGCAGACGTCACGCTTCCAGTCGTCGCGCGCGACGGGGCGATCCCCGCGTTCCTCGCGAACGCGGTCCCCGAACTCGCCGGCTACCGTCTGCTGAACGAGCTGAAGGTGACGGACCGCGTGTGCTACAGCCATCCGGGCGCGGACTACCTCGTGGACGAGAGCCGCTTCGACGGCGGCATGCGCTTCGACCGCGTGGCCTACTGCATGGAGCTGCAGGACACGAACAGCTGGCGCTGGACGTGCGCCACCATGGACACGTTCTGCGAGGACGCCTCCAAGCTCGGCGTGCCGAGCGTGGAGCGGCAGATCAACCACCAGTGCTACGTCACGAACCTCTCCGTCTACGCGGGCGCGAGCGCCGGGGCCCTGCCCGTCCACACCGGCAACTATCCGACCGGCAACATCGAGTTCTGGCCGAACAACTACGGCGCGGGCAATCCCCGCAACGTGCCCGGCGCCAGCGCCTCGGACTACGACTTCGGCGACAGCATGACCGACGCGAAGCTCGCCAACGGCCACGGGTCGATGCAGGTGCACAACTACCTGGAGCGCGAGACGATCCTCTCGATGGTCGCCTTCGGGCACAACGGAGCCGGCAAGGAGCTCAACACGCGCATCCCCGGCCTCGGCGTGGGGAACAACCCGAATTCGGCCGCCAAGAAAGACCCCGACTGGACGTTCCAGGAGGGAAACGCCGTCAACTACAGCGTGAAGAACATCTACGTGCTCGTCCGGCCGCTCGCGACGGGCGCGACATCGCTCGGCAACGGCCCGGAAATCATCGTCCAGCCGGACGCCTCGACGAAACGCCTGCTCGGCACGGGCGACGTCGTCCTCTCCGTCTACGCGCCCGACGCGGTCTCGTACCAGTGGCGGAAGAACGGCGTGTCGATCCCGAACGCCACCGGCCGCGAGCTGGTCATCTCGGGCAAGGTCGAATCGCACGGTACCTACGACGTGGTGGCATTCATCGACAACGCCAACTACACGGTCAGCCAGCCGGCATACGCCGCCGTCTACCAAACGGGCTCGGTCCTCTACGTCCGCTAGCCCTTGACGCTCGCGCAGACGAAGTAGACCGGCGTGAACGCGAGCGCGATCGTCCGGAACGCGTCGGGCGAAAGCTTGCCGATGGACACGCACACGGCGGCGACGGCGAGGGCCGCCAGCGCGAGCGCCGCCGCCATGCGTCCGACCCGACGGCGCCTGTGGCGCGGCACGTAGTCCTCGTCAGGCTCCTCCTCCTCGGCCAGCGCGGCGAGGCGCGCCTCGATGGCGTCCACGTCGCGGCGGCGTTCCGCCGGCACGGCGCGGCGTGCGCCGAACAGGCAGGCGCAGACGAGGTACGCCGCGCCGGCGAGCAGAAAAGCCGGCAGGAAGATGAAAAACTTGTGCAGCGCGCCCGTCGCGAGCATCGCGATCGTGAACGCGCCCGCCGCGCCCCACGCCGCCAGGGCGGCCGGGTTGATCTTCATGCCGCGGTAGAGACACCAGAAGCGGACGAGGCCGAGGCGCGGGAAGAGCCAATGCTCCACGAGGCAGATCGCTCCCACGGGCGAGAGAAGGAACACGACGATCGTCACCAGATTGTCCACGCGCTGCATCGCCGGGAAGCACGCGGCGACGGCGATCACCGCGCCCACGCCGAAGGAAAGTTGCCGCAGCGAAGCCTTCGGGAAGAACGTGGCGAAGGAAAGCGCCGCCCGGTAGATGTTGGGCGTCGCGGTGGTCCAGCCCGCCGCCACCACGGCCAGCAGGCCCGTCCAGCCGAGGATCTGCCACGTCACCGCGCCCGAATCGAGCGACGAGATGCCGGTCTTCAGGAGGATCGCCGCCGTCGCGCCCATCACGCCGGCGCACGTCCACGCGAAAAAATGCCCCACGTACATGCCGAAGAGGCCCACCCATCCGTAGCTCGCCTTCCGCGCGAAGCGGAAGATCGCCATGTCGTTGAGTCCGCCGTGGTAGGCGAAGTTGCACATCCACGCGAACGCCGCCACGTGCCAGAACGAGAGGTGCTGCCCCCCTTCCGGCGCGACGCCCGTGAAAATGTGCTCGTTGAAGAGGCGCAGAAGCCCGCCCGGGCCTCCCACCGGGCCAAACCCCGTCGCCTCCGTCAGGAGCGGCAGCGCCACGCACGCGCCGCAGAAGAAGCAGACGATCATCCACGGGGCGCAGATCGCCGAGAAGCGCGCCACGCCCGCGAAACCGTAAGCCGCCACGAACGTGGTCACCGCCACGAACGCGAGCGTGAGCGCCACGCATCCCGCGCTCGTGGGATACCATTCCGACTGGATCGGGAACCCGAACGCCTGGCGCAGGGACGTGGCGGCGATCGCCGTCATCGTGGCCGCGTAGCAGATCGAGGTGAGGCCCCACGCCGCGCTGTACGCCTTCTGGAACCAGGGTCCGGTCGCCTTGCGGAGATAGGCGAAGAGCGAAAGGCGCGTATCCACCGCGATCGGCGCGCACACCCACGCGTACATGAGCGTGGCGAGAAAGTTGCCCACGAGAAGCCCCAGCAGCAACTCGGTCGCCCGCACGCCCCACGTCACGAGGAGCGCGCCGATCACGAACTCGGTGGCGGCGATGTGCTCGCCGCCGTAGATTCCCAGGAAGCTCCCCAGCCTCGCGAGACGGGTTGCCGGAACGGGCCGTTCCTCGGAGGGCACGGCGCGCGCGCAGGCGTCGATTTCGGCGGCGGTCATGATTTCAGTCCAGATGGAAAACCGGTTGGAGATCGAAGCAGACGGGACTGTTGTCGGGATTCACGTCCATGATGTCCGCCATGTAGTCCCACCACTTGCGGCAGATCGCCGTCTCGGCGGAGGCCGTCCACTTCGCCTCGTCTTCCAGCTCGATGTAGCCGTAAAGCACGTGCGTGCGCGGATCGAGGAAGATGGAGTAGTTGTGCCCGCCGAACTCGCGGATCATGTCCTTCATCTCCGGCCACAGGAGGGCGTGACGCCGCGCGTATTCGGCGGCCTGCCCCTCGTGCAGCTTCATCGTGAAGCCCTTGCGGATCATTCCGTTCATGTTCCCTCGCTTTCCTTTCACGTCGGGGCGATCGCCCTATTGGATGAGAATCTGCGTACCGCGCATCGCGCCGAACTTCAACTTGCGGCCGCCGTCCGTG
>CAMNLN010000064.1 GCA_946543025.1 uncultured Verrucomicrobiota bacterium | reverse complement strand
TTCCTTGACATGGAAGAGGTCAGTGGTTCGAATCCACTATAGCCCACCAATCGTTATCGCCGAACCCCATGTAAACGTGGGGTTTTTGATTTTTTGGATAGTTGGGCCACCCTTCCAAGTCTGCTGGAGCTTTTAGGCACGAGTGCGCCCAAAAGTACGCCCCTTTGAGAACATCCAAAATTTCCAGCAAAAAAGAATCCGCCGGAGATACCTCTAACTCTCAACCAAATCATGCGATGAACATACCAAGACTCTGTCAATTCTGCCGTAGGAGAGCGATGGAGTATCGAAAATGAAGTTTATTAAAACTGGGACGTAAAACATGTGAGTCCCCAGGTCGATTACTCGATAATACGCAGGCGATCTCGTTATGTTTCTTGCGTTTCGTGCGGACAACCGTCACTTTGCCGGCGTCACCGTATCGCCGGCGGAGACCTTGTGAGTGCCGTCAGTCACGATTCGCTCGCCGACGGAGAGCCCAGACTCGACGAACTGGAGGTCGCCGGAAAGCCGTCCGCGCACGATACGGCGCTTCTCGGCCTTGCCGTCCTTGCCGACCACCCACACGCAGGCGCCTTCCGAGTCCTGCATCACGGCGGCGGGCGGCACGGCGCACCGCTTCACGCCGTCCTTGTTGCGGAGCGTCACGCCCACGGCGCTGTAGGGCTTTAGGACATAGTCCGCGTTCGGGAACGTGGCGTAGACGCGCACCGTGTCCGTCGCCTCGTCGGTAATGTTCTCGGTGTAATCGATCACGCCCTTCTCGCCGTACGGCGCGCCGTTCGCGAGCGTGACGGACACCTCGCCCTTCTCGGCGATCATCCGCCCGCGCGCGCCGAACATCGTCAGGTAGTCTGCGTTGGAGAGGGAGAAGCGCACGCGGATCGGCTTGATTTGCACCACCGTGACGAGCGGCGTGGCCGGCGAGGCGGGGTTGCCCTTCGTGAGGCGCGTGGTGCCGGTGCGCCCGTCGATGGGCGTACGGATCTCGCAACGAGCCAAGTTGTACTTGGCAACCTCCAGCTCCGCCTCGGCTGCGGCCAGCGCGGCCGTGGCGATCTCGCGGTCGCTCTTTGCGCTGTCCATCGCGTTCTGCGAGACGGCCCCGGCGGCAAGCTTGGTGTGGCGTTCGTAGGCCGCGTCGGCGAACGTCTTCTTCGCCTTGCATTCGGCGACCTTTGCCTCCGCGTTCCTGAGCGCGCTCCTGTACCTGATCGGCAGAAGCCTGTAGAGGACCTCGCCCGCCTTCACGAGCGCGCCGTCCTTGAAGCAGACCTCGACGATGTCGCCGCTCACCTCGGGCGTCACGTCCACGCGCTGGAGCGGCAACACCTTGGCCGGAAAGGTCTTCGTCTGCGGATCGGCGGCCTCCGCAACCTCGGCCACCGGCAACGTCACCGTCGCGGCACGCGCCAGGCCGACGGCTCCCGCCGCCAGCGCAACCAAGCAGTTCACGCGCTTCATGCCCATGCCCTAGCCCTGGCAGACCTGCTCGGACGTCGCGGCCTGGCGAAGCGTCGTCAGCACGTTCCCGATCATGTCGCACAGGTTCTTGGACTCGAACCGGTCGATGTAGCGGTCCGTCAGGAACTTGCCGAGCGTCTCGATCACACGGCCGAACTCGCCGGCGCGCTGATGCTCCTCCAGCCAGCGCTTGATCACCAGCGCCTCGTCCGTATCCACGCGCGCATCCTGCAAGATGCCCTTCGTGAGCATCCAGAACTCGTTGCTCTCTTCTTTTCTCGTCATCATGGCTCGTTTCCTTTGCGCGCACATTCTACCATAACGCCCTCGTGCCGTCCAACCTCGCCGCAACTATGATATAATGGCAACATGATTTCGCAATTTTTCATCGACCGGCCGCGCTTCGCGTTCGTGCTGGTCATCATCATGTCCCTCTGCGGCGGCATCGCGCTCCTCGACCTTCCTGTCGCCGAATACCCCGAGCTCGCCCCCGCCACGATCCGCGTCTCCGCCTCCTACCCCGGCGCGAGCGCGCAAGTGGTGGCCGACTCCATCGCCATCCCGATCGAAGACCAGATCAACGGCGTGGAAAACCTGCTCTACTATTCTTCCTCGTGCGACAACAACGGCAGCTACTCCTGCTCCGTCACCTTCAAGAGTGGCGCCGACACCGACATGGCGCTCGTCAACCTCCAGAATGCCGTCAAGCGCGCCGAAAGGAAACTCCCCTCGACCGTCAAGCAGCAGGGCATCTCCGTCCAGAAGCGCAACTCGGACATGCTCGCCCTCTGGGCCTTCACCACGGACGGCACGCATCAGTCCCTCCAGCAGCTCGGCGACTACGTGGAAAAGAACGTCAAGGAGGCCGTCATGCGCCTCGACGGCGTCTCGGTGGCCGAGGTCATGGCCTCGCGCGAGTACGCGATGCGCGTGTGGCTCGACCCCGTGCGCATGGCCGCGCTCAACCTCTCCATCACGGACGTCTCGTCCGCCATCGAGAAGCAGAACGTGCAGGCCGCCGCCGGCACGGTCGGCAGCGAGTACGCGAGCCGCTATCTTTCCTACAAGCTCAACGCGGACGGCCGCCTGAAGACGGCCGACGAGTTCGCCGCCATCGTCGTGCGCAACGACCCCTCCACCGGCGGCCAGGTGCAGCTGGGCGACGTGGCCCGCATCGAGCTCGGCTCCAAGAGCTATTCCGGACGCTCCCTCATGAACGGCAAGGAGGCGATCGTCCTCTCCGTGTACAAGACGCCCGAGGCGAACGCCCTCGCCGTGGTGAACCGCGTAAAGGCCGAGCTGGCCGCCTGGGAGAAACGCCTGCCCGTCGGCATCTCGATGGACGTGGTGCACGACGCGACGGCCTTCACGCTCGTCTTCATGAAGGCCATCGTCTCTACCCTTTTCATGGCCCTCGGACTCGTCGTCCTCATCACGTGGCTCTTTCTGCAGGACTGGCGCGCGACGCTCGTTCCCGCTGCCGCGATCCCCGTCTCGCTCCTCGCCACGTTCGTCTTCGTGTGGGCGTTCGGCTACACGATCAACGTCCTCACCATGTTCGGCCTCATCCTCGTGATCGGCTCGCTCGTGGACGACGCGATCGTGGTGGTGGAAAACACGCAGACGCTCATGGCGCGCGAGGGTCTCTCCGCGAAGGATGCCGCAAAGAAATCCATGCGCCAGATCACCGGCGCCGTCATCGCCACCACGCTCGTCACGGTGGCCTGCTACGTCCCGCTCGTGTTTTACGGCGGCATGGTGGGCAAGATGTACGTCCAGTTCGCGTTCACGATGTGCGTGGCCCTCTCGCTCTCCACGTGCGTGGCGCTCACGCTCTCGCCCGTCCTCTGCTCGCTTCTCCTGCGCACACCCGGCAGGCCCTCCCGCCTCTTCGCGCCCGTCAACCTCGCGATCGACGGCTCGCGCAAGATCTACCTCGCCGTCGCCGGACTCCTCGTGCGGCGCAGTCTGGTCACCGCCCTTCTCTTCGCCGCCGCCTGCGTCGGCGTCTGGTTCGCGAAGGACCTCGTGAAGGAGACGCTCCTCCCCGACGAGGACAAGGGCAGCATCACCATCGACGTCGAACTCGCCCAGGGCGCGACCCTCAAGCGCACAAACCAGGTTCTGGAGGACATCCAGGAACGCATCAAGGACATCCCCGGCATCGCCGGCGTCATGCTCATGTCCGGCTCCGGCGCCATGTCCGGCTCCGGAGAAAACTGCGGACAGGGCATGGTGGAGCTTGACCACTGGGACAAGCGCCGCACGGCCGACAAGTCCGTCAAGGCCATCATCGCCCAGATCATGCGCCGCACGGCGGACGTCCACGCCGCGCGCATCCGTTGCTTCACCTCGCCTCCCATCATGGGCCTCGGCCGTGTGGGCGGCGTGGGCTTCAACCTCTGTTCCGACGCCGGCGCCGACAGCAAGCAACTCGCGGCGGCGGCCGACGCGTTCGCGCGCCAGGTGGCCGCCCTTCCCGAAGCGGCCACCGTGATGAACACCTTTCGTGCCGACACGCCTCAGCTCCGCCTTACCCTCGACCGTCGCAAGGCTGAGATTCTCGGCGTCTCGCCCAGCGCCGTCTTCGCCATGCTCCAGAACAAGCTCGCGAGCGTGTACGTGAACGACTTCACCCTCGGCGGAAGCGCCTACGAGGTGATCGTGCAGTCCGCCGGCTCCTATCGCGCGTCGGTGGAGGACGTGTCAGATCTCCACGTGGCGGCGGCAAGCGGCGCCACCGTCCCGCTCTCGGCCATCGCCACCATCAGCTACGAGATCGGCCCCAAGCAGGTGACGCGCTTCGACAAGATGCCTTCCGCCAGCATCAACGCGCAAGCCGCCCCCGGCGTCGCCGGACTCACGCTCATCAAGGCCATCGAGAAGCTCGCGCCGCCAGATGGCTATCACGTCGAGTGGAGCGAGATGAGCCGCCAGGAGAAGGAGAACGAGGGCCGCCTCGGATTCCTCCTGGGCATGGCCGCGCTCTTCGCCTACCTCTTCCTCGTGGCGCAATACGAAAGCTGGACCGTTCCGCTCTCCGTGATGTGCTCGGTACTCTTCGCGCTCGGCGGCGCATACGCGGGCCTGTGGGTCACGGATACGCCGATGAGCATCTACGCGCAGCTCGGCATGGTGATGCTGATCGGCCTCTCCGCCAAGAACGCCATCCTGATGGTCGAGTTCGCCAAGCAAGAGCGCGAGGCAGGGCTTTCCGTCACAGATGCGGCGACAAAAGGCGCGGACCTCCGCTTTCGTGCCGTGCAGATGACGGCGTGGAGTTTCCTCTGCGGCGTGTTGCCGCTCGTCCTCGCCACGGGCGCGGGGGCCGGCTCGCAAAAGGCGATCGGCATCTCCACCTTCTCGGGCATGCTTGCAGCCACCTTCGTCGGCATCTGCTTCACGCCCGGTCTCTACGCCCTCTTCCAGCGCCTCCGAGAGCTGGTACGCCAGCCCGCGCGGAAATGATTCGGGAAAACTGTTGCGGGGCGTGTCAGATTCGGGTATGCTATTGACCTACCTCATCGGAAGGACGGCTCACGAGGGGCTGCCCGCAAGAGAAGGAGAATGACCATGAACAACAATATCAAGAAGATTTGCGTGCTGACCTTGGCGCTTGCGACGTCTCTCGCCCTTTGCGCCCGCCCGGGCCCCGGGCGGGGCGGCCCTCGCGGCGGATTCGGCGGTCCGCGCGGCCCCGCGCCCATGCACCACGGCGGAGGCCACCACCATCACCATCATCACCGCGGCACGGGTTTCGCAATCGGTGCCGGCATCCTTGGCGCGGGCCTCGTCGCCTCGGCGATCTACGACGCCACGCATCCGCGGCCGGTCATCGTTGAAAGCGCGCCCGTGGTCGTGACGCCAGCCGTTCAGCCGGTCGTCGTCACGCCGGCTCCCGTCGTGACAACGGGCCATTACGAAACGCGAATCCAGAACGTGTGGGTGGAGGGGCGCTACATCGACCAGGCCACCCCGCAGGGTACGATCGTCCGCGTCTGGCAGCCCGGCCACTACGAGCAGCAGTCCACGCAGGTGTGGGTCTCGCCCTGACGAGACCGAGACGTCATGACGCGGGACGCGCGCCGCTCGCCATGCGCAGCAGCGTGCGCCGCGCGCCAGGGGCGGCCATGAGAGGGCCTTTCGCGGCAGCCCAGGAGCTGTTCATTTTGCTTCTCCCATTGCCAACGCGCGCTCGGTGATCACTGCGGGCGCGTCGTAAAACGGCACATCCTCGAACATCTTGCCGTTCCTCAGATTGATGACCATGCGCTCCGGGACGCGGTAGATCGCGCCCGTGACAAGGTCGATCCAGACCGGCTCCTTGAACTCGGCCTTGAATATCTCAAGCGAGGTGCGCCGGACATCATTTTCGTTCACGGGATGCTTCGAGGCGTCCCAGAGCGCAACGAGGGGGATGCCCGTCCCCTCCTGGCGGAACGTGTAGAAGACCAGCCCATCGGCCGACGCGCCCGGCGCAAGCCGCGTGTACACCTTCTTCGGGACGATCGTCGCATCAAATAGCGTCGCGATGTTCTGTACGGTGTAGTAGGCCGGCTTCACCTTCGTGACCTCCAGCCTGTCGTTGCACTTGACGAGCCCCATGCGCTTCATGAAGCGGTCGGGACGCGTCCGCACCCAGTACGGAGGGATGTGGCGACAGTAGCGCTCGGGATAGTCGTAGCACGGATCGTACATCGTGAACACGAGCGAGTCGAAGCCGTGGCCGAGGTCCGCCACGAGACGGCGCGCGTTCCACTTCGCCTGCGTCAGCTCCGAGTTCCACTTCATGGACGAGATGCCGGCCGAGAAATGCGGATCGCTCGTCGCGCCGGATTCGCCGTTCCATATCTTCAGCTCCGGGGCGTATTTGCGGACGATCTTCACCCACTCGTCCACCCGGATCGGATAGCAAGTGTCGGGATTCGGGCTGTAGTCGTGGTAGATGATCCAGGTGAAGAGGCCGATGGCGTCCTTTTCCTTGAACAGCTTGAGGCATGCCTCGGTGAAGGCGTTCATGTTCCGCGAGCCGAGCGTGAGCATCCCGATCTTCGCGCCGGGGATGTGCTTCTTGATGATTCGTGCCGTGCGAATGTTGTTGTCCACCACGATCTCGGGCGTGTTCGCGTCGATATTGTTCGGCTCGTTCCAGCAGGCCCAGTTCTTGACCTGCGGGTAGCGCGTTGCGAGCTTCTCCACGTAGCGGTCCCATGCCGCCAGCGCCTCTTCGCCCCGCGGCATGCCGTCGGAAAGCGACGCGCCGCCCGCGCCAGGGTAGATCGGGTTGCCGTAGCTCGTCTCGAGAAGCGGCTCCATGCCGTTCTCGATGAGCCAGTTCACCTGACGGTCGAGCCACTCGAAGTCCCACTTGCCCTTCTCCGGCTCGAGCTTCGCCCAGCCGGCGTGCAGACGCACCCGCGCGATGCCGAGCGGCGGCATGTACTCCTTGAAGTTCTCGAAGTCGCCGTACTCGCGCGGCAGCATCTCGCAGCCGAGCGCGAGGCGCGAGGGGCCGATCTCCCGCGCCGAACGCGGCACGAGCGTGCCGATGCGGTCCATCATCGGATCGAGCGTGGTCTGCACGCGGTCGTGCGCATCGTCGATCATCGGTTTGGCCACAAGCGTCAGCGGCGCCGCGAGCGTTTCGGTCTTTACGGATGAACGACCTGCCAGCACGAGCGGATAGTCCGTGAGAGGAAGGCAGGAAAACGTGACTTTGCCTTCAAAGTCCGTGCGCGAGGAAACAGAATAGACGCCACCGCGCAGCAGATCCACAAGAACGGGATCCTTCGGCGCGAGCGCGGCAGGAACCGTCAGTTTCGCGTCGCGCCGCGCCGTGTAGCACGTGCCCGTGTACGCGCCCGAGAAGTCGAACGCCGTGTAGTACAGGAACAGCGGATTGCCGTCCGCCGCGCGGAACGCCGTCGCCACGGTTGACGCGCCGCCGTCCGCCGCCGGCGAGAGCGACACCTCGATCGACGCGTCGTGCCGCGCCGTCGCGAGGAGCGCATTGTAGTGCCCGAACGCATGGCAGGACATCTTGGGCTTGTACGTCCAGCCGTTCACGATACCGTGCTCGGCAGGATGGGACTGCGTGGTTGTGGCCATCGAGTAGTGGCGGGAGATATCCGCCATCTGGAAAAAGGAGCTACGCTCGATGCCGGCGCGACGGTCGGTGACGAAGCGGCGCAGAAGCCACTTCGCCTGGTTCGCCTGGCTTTGCCAACCCTCCTTGCAGACGGTCTTCGGCCACCAGAGCCAATGTCCAGCCGGAAACCAGCTGGGGAAGCCGGACTCGCCCTGCCAGATCGCGACATGCTTCCCGCCGTGCGCGTCAATGAATGCTCGCACGTCTTGGAGAACCGTCACGTAGTCGTCCGAGGCGCCGGAGGCGATCCGCTGCTGGCGGCGGAGGCGTTCGGGCACGCGCGTGTAGGCGTGGCCGCACCAGAAGTCGATCGCGTGCGCGCCGCCCAGCTCAAAGAACTCTTGTTCCCATTTGTTCAAGGCTGGCGAGGCCGTGGTGCCGCCGATCTGCGCGTCCGGAATCTCCTCGCGGATCACGCCACCCGTGAGCTTCACGAGCGCAAGGTAGTCGGCGGCGGACGGCTTGCTCGGCTGCCAGAACTGCGGGAGGTTCGGCTCGTTCCAGATTTCCCAGTGCGTGACCTTTCCCTTGTAGCGTCGGGCAAGTTCGCGCACGTAGGCGCGCCACGCGGCCTTGCATTCTTCGCCGTAGAGCGTCGGTACGCACCCGACGGCCGCGCCGGCGTAGCAGTTCGTCATGTAGAGCGTGTTGCCGAACGTGACGCTGAACCACGGACGGATCCCGCGCCTCGTGAGGTTGTCTACCACGCCGTCGAGGACGGAGAAGTCGTACACGCCTTTCTTTTTCTCGCAGCGGCTCCACATCGTCTGGCACCGCGCCCACTTGACGCCGGCTGCAGCGAGCGTATCGTAGCAGCGGTCCGGATCGAACAGCCCCCGATCGAGGCACTCGAAGCCGATGGAGGCGTTCGACGCGTCAGGCAGCTCGGCCGACTGCGGTACGGCCAGCGTTCCGATGCGTTCCAGCCCGGCAATCGGCGCGTCGAACACGCGCGCCGCCGTCATGCCGCAATCTTCGCGGTTGTCCTCTCCAGACGCCGGAATCGGCGTGCCGAACCACGGCTCGACCGCGGCGTTCAACCCGAACGCCGTTAACGCGACCACTTTCAAGACGAGACGCACCGATCTCTCCCTTCATCTGCATTCCTGATAGAGCATGACGCCCAGGTAGACCGCGAACGCCACGAGCCAAATACAACCTTTTACCCGTCCGATCCGCCCTGGCTGGCGGATATTCCTCAAGTTGATTCCGAAAACGGCGATCGAAAGCGACAGCAGCACGAGCGTCGGCAGGTCGCGCGTGAGGATGTAGGGAGACGTGTCCTTAAACGGCGAGATCGCTCCTGCAAGCCCGACCACCGCCAGCGTATTGAAGAGGTTCGAGCCGATGATGTTTCCAAGGACGAATTCGTGCTCGCCCTTCCGCGCGGACACCACCGCGCTCGCCAGTTCCGGCAACGACGTGCCCGCCGCGATGATCGTCAGCCCGATCAGCAACTCGCTCACGCCCATCGCCCGCGCCATGTCGACCGCCCCCCACACGAGGACGTGAGACGATCCAACCAACCCCGCCAATCCGACGACCAGCCATACGCACACCTTCCCCAACCCTTCGCCTTTCATCTTTCCCCTTTCACCCCTCACCTTTCCCCCTTCGCCCTTCACGACCTTCCGGTCGAACCAGCAATAGAGGGGCAGCAACACGGCGAACACCCCCAGCTCCAGAAGGCCGTCCGCGCGTGAAAAGCCGTTTCCGCAGCCCACCAACAGGCATGAAAAGAGGGTTATCAAGACTAGCACCGCCGACGCGATGATTGCCATGGAAGGCTTGCTGACCGTAATCGGACGAATCATCGCCGCCAAGCCCAGGATCAACGCAATGTTGAAGCTGCACGACCCGTAGGCGTTGCCCAGCGACACGTCCGAATGCCCGGCCAATCCTGAAAGCGCCGATACGCACAGCTCCGGCGCGGAAGTTCCAAATCCGATCACCACCATGCCGATGACGAACGGATTGACGCCCAGCGCCGTCGCCACGGTCCCGGCGCTGTCGATGAAAATATCCGCGCTCTTCGCCACCAGATAGAGTCCCCCGACGACGAACAGAATTGACAGACACAATGGAATTTCAGGATACATGCTAATGCCTAATGCTAGATTAACGGGTGATTGATTCGACCGCATCGAGGATGTTCGTGCAACCCTCCAACTGCGCCGCGCCGCCGATGACGCACACCGCCGTTGAGTTCGTGAGCGAATCGAGCGTACCGGCGAAACGCATAAGATCGGCCTTCGTCGTATGCAACATCTCGCGGCGCAGCTTCTGCAAGTCTTCCGGCGTACGACCGGAAAGGACCAGCTCGGCGGCACGCGTTGTCTCCACGCTCGGCGTCTGATACGGTTCCGTGTCCGAGACAGTGCTGATAATGTACTTGTCAATTGACGGTTCGTCCTTCAACATTTTTCGCAACGCGTCGCCAGACCTGTCATATACGCCCAACGACCGCGCCGGGTTCGGATCGTTCCACGAAAGGAACCGCGCATCACCTTCTGGCCTCATGCTGAAGCCTCCGCCGTACGCGCCGCCGCGCACGCGAATTTCGTTCCACAGGTAGTCGAGCGAGAGCATCTTCGCCGCCACGCGCCCGCTGCCCGAATAGGCCGTCGGGAACGACGCCTTCGCCGCCGAGCCGATCCGCCCTGCCGTGCGAAAGCCTTCGCGCCGTGCCGGCAAGGGAGCAAGCGGCGCACATGCCGCCGCCGATCCCTGCGGGAACTTTACGAACAGCCTTTCCAGCCAATCTGTCGCGACGTTGTCCGAGAGGCACGCCGTGAGCACAGCGCGCGTGAACGTGCGCTTGGCCAAGGCCGCCAGCCTCTGACAGAACGCAGGCCCTTTCGCACCGAACGAGTCATCGACGTCCTGCACCCGCCGCAGGTGCGCGAGACCCGCGTACAGCTCCTCCATCATTCCGCGCACGGACTGCGATGCCGCCGCGCGCCGCCCCGCATAGATGCGTCCGCTGATGCCCATCGTACCGCGCTCGATCGCCCGCCGACGCTGCTTGACGAGGTCGCCCGTCAGCTTCATGTCGGCGAACGACGTCTCCAGCAGCACCTCCGGCACGAGCCGTACGATTTCATCCAGCTTCGATTCGAGCGCCGAGACGCGCACGACGAGATAAGCCTTCGCGTGCTGCGCATCTCCTGGTTTCGCAAACGCCTTCACCTCGGAATCAAACCTCCCCAACCCTGCGTCGAGCGCATTCTTCAGTTCCAGTACGCTCCGCTTCGCCGTCGGCAGCTCCTCCAGCATGTCCGCAAGGATCGCCGCGTCGGAGAGGTCCTCGGCCGAGGAGCCTGCCAACTCGAAGTACAGCTCCAGATAGACGATGCCGTTCGCCGCCGTCTTCGCGCGAATCACCCTCACGCCGCCCACCGTCGTCGCCGTCGATTCCGGAACAGGCCCTTTCTCCGGGATGTCCTTCAACGACAACACCGGCAGCTTGGCAAGATCCTCCGGCGCGTCCACCTTCTTCTGGAACGCCTCCAGCGCCTTGCACTCGGCCAGCGTCTGCTCGCGCTCGACGGGCGTCCACTTTGCTTGAATCGCCGCCAGTTCCGCCTTCTCCGCCGTACGCCGTTCCTCAGCGAGCGTCTTCGATGCCGTCATCGTGAGTTTCACGTGGTGCGGGTTGTCCACGAGCGTCCGCACGAGAAACTTTTCGAACCACCCCTCCCCCACCTTCGCACGCAAGGACTTGTACAGATAGTCGCTGCGGAACGCCTCCGCCGGATCGCCGCCATAGAGCCATTGGTCGAGCGCGTCCTCAAGGAAAAGCAAGCCGCGCGGAAAACCGCCGGAATCCTTCTCGCGGTCGTTGAACTCATGTCGGTCGAGGACAGCTTTCAGGCGCGCGTGGTCAAGACCATCCTTCGCCAAACGCTCGAACGTCTTGCGTACGATCCGACGAATCTCGTCCGCCTTGCCGTCCTTGGCATTCTTGACGAGGAGCGTCGCCGTCAACTGTTCGGCGCCTCCCACGCCAAGGCGCACGTCTTCGCAAAGCCCCTTCTCGAGGAGCACTTTCGTGAGCGGATCCTCGTTGGAAGCGGCCAGCACGTCGGAGAGCACGTCGAAGGCGAGGCGCGTCTCACGGTCGCGAAACGTGCCGATTACCCAGCCTTCGAGCAAGAGCGTCTTGTCGGCGGCTGAATCGTCCGCGCCGATTTCGTACGCAATCGCCTTCTCGGTCTGCACGGGCTTCTGAAGCGGCACCGCCGTCTTGACGAGCGTGCGCGGATAGACGGAAAGGTAGGAATCAAGCTTCGCCAGCGTCGCCGGCAGATCCACGCGCCCGTCGAGGAAGATGCGCGCGTTCGAGGGGTGATAGTGGCGGCGGTAGAAGTCCTTGTACTGTTCGAACGTCAGCTTGTGGATGCTTGCCGGATCGCCGCCCGAGACAAGCCCGTAGCAGTTGTCGGGGAAGAGCAGGCGGTAGAGCTCGTGGTGCGCGAGACGTTCCGGATTCCCGAACGCGCCCTTCATCTCGCTCAGCACCACCCCGTTTCGCGTGAGTTCCCCGTCTTTCAGCTCGTAATGCCAACCTTCCTGGCGGAACGGGAGCGGCCCCTTCACGCTGAGCGGATGGAAGACCGCGTCGAGGTACACGTCCATCAGGTTCAGGAAGTCCGCGTTGTTGCGGGAACAGACCGGATACGCCGTCCAGTCCGACGACGTGAAGGCGTTGAGGAACGTGGAAAACGAACTCTTCAGCAACTCCACAAACGGCTCTTTGACGGGATACTTCTCCGACCCGCACAGTACGGAATGCTCCAGAATGTGTGCCACGCCCGTGTCATCCTCCGGGATCGTGCGGAACACGATCGCGAACGTCTTGTTATCATCGTCGCGGTCGAGCCACGCGAGGTCCGCGCCGTTCTTACCGTAGGTCATCCGCACGAGCCGCCCCTTCACCTCCGGCAACTCCGTCACGGACTTGACCGTGAAACCGTATAGCGACGCACCGGGAACCAGCGGCGACATCTCGCCACACGCCACACCCCACATCAGAGAACAGCCGGCCAATACCTTCATCGTCATCTTCTTTCTCGTTGTCATGTCAGTAGTATAGCACATTCCGCAGAGGCAACGAAAGAGCCGCGGTCCAACGACCGCGGCTCTTTACGTGTCTTTCGACATGCACTTCCCGATTACTTCTTCGGGCACGGGCACGTCCCGCACGGAGGAAGCGTCTCAACGCCCTTGAGCTTCACCGGATAACCGGTGACCTCAACCTTGTACTTCGCATAGACGAAGTAGTCTTCCTTCGTAATCCTGTAGTGCGTCCCGACGAGGTGGTCGCAGCTTGCGGCTTCACACGCCTTGGCGTAGGCGCCGTTCTTGGCACGGGCAACCGCGCCGAATCCCGAGAACTCCGCCTGATCGGCGATGTGCGTGGCGGTCGCGCCCCAGCAGATGAAGTTCAGCACGGACTGAAGCTGCTCGGTGGCGGAAACCTGCTGATTGCTGACCTCGTAGATCTCATGGATCTTGTCCTTGACGACGCGAGGACGAAGGTCTGATTCGCCACCGTCATTCTTGTGAATAGAGATGCATCCCGTCGCGCACATGGCCACAACCGCAGCCACCAGAATCATAGGCTTGCTCATTTTTTCCTTTGCTTGCTGTTGTTAACTGTTAAGTGTCGCAAGGGCACCTACCCTTGCCAACGTGACGATTATACCATAAAATCGAAACGACTCGCCAAAGCCTTCGGCCGATTAATCGGAAAGGAATAAATTGAGGAGGTCGAGAACACCTTCGCCCGCGCGGCGTCCGATTTCGTAGACATGTTGCATCTGGACAGGATCGTGGCAGACGCGGGAAATCGGCAACGGTTCCGGCGGCGAAACGAGCAGCACCGCCCCCGCCGCCACCCGCTCGTCGATGTAGGCCAGCGTCCGATTGTACCATTCATGGCGCGTGGCGAGCGCCGTGTAGACGGCGGGCCACTTTCGCAGGAACGGCTTGAGCAGACGGATCTTCCAGGACGGGAATTTTCGGTAGCCGTGCGGGCGCGTCGTAACGACCACGTTCCGCCCGTAGCCGAGCGATTCAAAGTAGGCGAGCGGGATGCCGTCCGAAAGTCCACCGTCCAGATAGATGCCGCCCCCCACCTCTACGGGACGCGACACGAGCGGCATCGAGGCCGACGCGCGGATCCACTCGAACGCCTCCCCGTCCACCTTATTGATCTTGCGGTAGGCGGGTTTGCCCGTGCACGCGTCAGTCACGGACAGGTGGAATTCCATGGGGTTCGTCTCAAAGGTCGCCACGTCGAACGGGTCAAGCTCCTCCGGTAGCGTATGGTAGCAGAATTTCGCGTTAAAGAGATCGCCCGTCTTCCAAAGCGACGTCCAGCTGCAATATCTGGGATCCTTCGCAAAGCGCGTGTTGTAGCGAATCACGCGACCCGGCTGACGGCTCTTGT
>CAMNLN010000063.1 GCA_946543025.1 uncultured Verrucomicrobiota bacterium | reverse complement strand
AAGGTGCGGTTCGCGTGCGCGTCCGCAGGTGTCGCGGTGGCTGCAGGGGCCGTCGTCTTCATGTTCTCGCTGACGGCTACGAACCGTGCGCAGGCACCGGCCTTGGCGGCGCGCGCCGCGGCTCCGTGGGCGGCGTGGCGCTTCGAGTGGCCAACGGGTCTTGGCGAAAGACCGGTCCCCTCGAAAAACGGCTCTCGCGCCCAAGGCGAACAAGAGCGGAGGCGGCGCGCGCCGTCGCGACCAGATACCGGGGGCTTTGAGACGGCAGACCTTTCTCTGCCATTGGTCGGGGCGACCATCGACTTGCGGCCGGGCGGACGCGTCCTGCAAGGGCCGCCCATGCGCGCCGTCTTGGCCTTGGCCCCGGCCGAGAACCCCTACGGATGCACAAGATTGGTTGAAGGCCGCTGGGTCGATCCTGCCGCCACGAACCTTGAGCTGGTCTGTACGCGTAATACGTTGGTGCGCTTCGGACGGGGTACGCCTCCTCCTCTCGGCAGCCCGGTCAAGTTCGTCGGCATGAAGGGGACGATGACGGCTACGGTCGTCGGCTACCTGAACGACGCGAAATTGCCGATGGGATGGCCCGACGTCTTTGTGAACCAGGCGGCCTTCGACGCTTTCGCGGCCGAGCCGCACGGCACCTTGTCGTTTTATAAAAAATTGAAGAAGCTTAAAACGGAGGACGAGTTGCTGACACCGACCTCCGAATCCGTCGTGCGCGGCTTCACGGGCGACGAGCAACGGCGGATGGACTATGCGCGCCCGCTCTTGTTGACGGGTGCGATCCTGTTGGCGCTGTGCCTGCTCGTCAATTCCCTGCTCCTTTCGGTTGAGGCGAACCGTCGTCCGCTCGCGATCCTGCGCACGGTGGGCCTTACGCGAGGCGGCGTGGTGCGACTCGTGACGGCGGAGTCGTTGGCGGCGACGCTCGTTGGGCTGCTTGCCGGGTGCGCCGTGGCCGTGGGGGCGCTTGCTCTCTATGTGGCGGCCGACCCCATCGCGTTCCCGATGGGGATGTCCGTCGATTGCCGGACGCTTGCGGTGACGAGCGTGCTTGCGTTCGCGGTGGCGTGCGTGGCGGCGTTGTTTGCGCTGTGGCCGGCCTTGGCGGTGCGTCCGCTCGATGCCTGCGAGGAGCGTCCGCGCCGGCGGCGGCGCGGCATGGCGATCGCCTTCGCGTGCGGGTTCGCCGCGTTCGTGGCCGTTGAGGTGTGGGGGGCGTCGCTCATGCGTGCGTTCGTGCCGTCGCCGGAATGGCCCGATGCGATCGTCTCGCTCCTGCCGGGAGGCGTCAGCTCGTTCGACGTGGAGAAGCTTCGCGGCCTGCCGGGCGTGAAACGCATTTCGGAACTCTACCCGCTTCAACTCAACTTCGATCCGGAAGAGCCGATGGAAATGCCGGGTGGAGGTCGCGCGGGAGCGCGCCCGCCTCGCGCCGGGCGTGGGCCGCGTCCGTGCCGCAACGCGCTCTTCCTGGCGGCGGAGTGGCTGCCGGCGTTTCGTTTCATCGAGGGATCGCACGCCGAATGCGAGGAGGCGATCCGTTCCTCCGACGCGTGCGTGATCTCGGAGATGATTTCGCGCGCGCGGAACCTGCACAAGGGCGACAAGCTGCGCGTGGCGATGGGCGGACGCGGGCCGAAGACGCCCGTGGAGCTGCCCATCGCCGGCGTGGTGGACCTCAACTGGCACATGGTGACGAGCCGCGGGCTCGTGCGTGGACTGAACCGGATGCCGGTGATGACGGACGGACCGGTGTTCGTTTCGCTCGATACCATCGAGTCCCTCGATGCGCGCCCTGCCGAGACGGTGCCGATGACGCACCTGTGGGTGGAGTACGAGCCGAAGTTCCTGGCGGAGAAGGGTGTGTTTCCGGCGGGGCGCGAGGTGGAGAAGGCAATTGCGGACGCGCTCGGCAATCCGATCGGCTCGACCGTGCGCCTCCATGCTCGCGACGAGATCGCGGACGGAACGCTCGCGCACGGCTCCGACCTCATCGGCCAGGCGGCGCGGGTGCCGTTCGTGTTCCTGCTCGTGCTCGCGTGCGGGTTCGTCGCCATGCTCGTGGCGGACGCCGACGCCGCAAAGCGCGCGTTCGCCGTGTTGCGGGCGGTGGGTGCCACGCGCGGCCAGCTGGCGGCGCGCCTCGCGGGCGGCGCCTTGCGCACGGCCGCATGGGGTATCGTGCTTGGTTTGCCGGTCGGTGCGCTCGTGGGGTGGCTCTTCGCGATCAAGACGGGGGCTGTCTGGCCTGGCCTGCCGCATTACTTCGTGCTGCCGTGGCGCGTGCTGGCAGAAGGCACGGTCGGTGCGCTCGTCTTTGTCCTCCTGGTGGCGGTGCCGACGGCACTCATCCTTGTCGCACGTGCTATCCGTAGCGGCATGGGACGGTAAGTGTCGGCAAGTGTCGCTTTTACAGAGGGCGGCTTTATGGTAGAATAAATTAAAACTCTTTGGAGACCGACTGCCATGGACCCTGATTACGACAAGGCTTCAGCAGGCGTGAACGATGGTTGGAGTGCCCTGATCATCTTCTCGCTCCTATTTTCCGTGGCGATTCATGTCGGGTTGATGATCAAGCTGTCCGATTGTCCGTTCGCGCCGTTGCCGGTCCCGATCAAGAACGACCGCCGCTGGACGAAGGACCTTCCGGTGATGCAGATGCAGAAGATGAAGGAAGATCCGCTGGCCGTCGATATCTCGGCCGAGCTTCCGCCTCCCGCGCCGCCGGATGCCGAAAAGCCGGAAGATCGCGTGGATCGTCTGGCCGATGCGACTGCGCAGACGATCGTGCCCGACATGCCCGCGCCCGTTGCGGATGCGGCACCGAAGACCGAGGCCCGGCCGGAACCCGCGCAGATTGCACCGACCGAATGGCAGCCTCGTCAGGAAATCCTGGCCATCGAAATGCCGACCGTGCCGGACGAGGCGGCGACATTGCCGCGACTGGTGATTCCGAAGGCGCCGCGCGTGGCACACGCGTCGGATGTCGTGCCGGCGTTTGACCTGTTGTCGGAGGCAGGTGCGGGCGCGGGTGGCGGTTCCGCGTCGTCTGCGCCGCTTCTGTCCGGCAAGGGGCTGGGCGGCGGTGGGCGCAGCATGGGTGCTGATCTTGCGCGGCTGGCCCCGATGCCGCCGCCGATCGGCGGCGCGGGAACGGGCGGAACGGGAGGTTCGTCAGTTTCTGGACTTGGCGGCCCGCCGCCGTTGCTGACGGTCGCGCCGGAACCGGACACGAAAAAGCAGGTCAAGGCAGAGAAGAAGGACAGGCCTGCGGTGGCGGCACCTCCGCCGCCGGCCCCGGCGCCGAACGCGCGCGTAGACGAGAAGAAGGTCGTGAAGGAGAAGGAGGCGGTCCGCGTTCTCCGGGACGAGCAGGTGCCGGCCGGCGAGCCGTTCGCCGAGAACGTGCGCGTGGGCCTGGGCGCATGGGTCGATCCGGCGCATCCGAACTTCAAGTACTTCCGTGTGCGCGTGTCGTCGCGTCCGGAAAAGCCGCTGCCTGTCGTGTCGAAGGACATGGTGTTCATGCTGGACGCCTCCGGGTCGATCGCGAACGATCGTCTGCGGTCGTGCCGGAAGGCCGTCTCGTCCGCGCTGCGGTACCTCAACACGGGCGACCGGTTCAACGTTGTCGCGTTTCGCGACAAGTTCTCGTATGCGTTTCCCGACGCCGCCTGGAAAGAGGTGACGACCGAGACGCTGGAGCAGGCCGACAAGTGGCTGGGGCGGTTGACGGCGCACGGGCAGACGGACGTTTTCCGCACGTTGCGCAGCGTGCTGACGTTGCCGCGCGACCCGGCGCGGCCCGTGGTGGCGCTTGTGGTGACGGATGGCGAGGCGACGAGCGGCCTCACGCGGAACGCCGAGATCATTTCCCGTTTCTCGGAATTGAACGGCGGGCTGATTTCCGTCTTCATGTACGGCGTGAAGGACTCGGCGAACGCCTACCTGATGGACATGCTCACGCGCGGCAACCGCGGCGGCTGGGCACGTCACGAGGGATTGCGCTGGTCGGCGGCGGACGGTATCCCTGCGCTTGCGAAGAAGTTCGAGAGGCCCGTGCTCGCCGACGTGTCGGTAATCTTCGCGGCCTCGTCCCGCGCCGAAACCTATCCGAAGCTCGTGACAAACCTCTGCGAGGACGAGCCGATCGAGATCTACGGCGTGTGCCCGGCCGAGCAGAAGGAGCTTGTCTTCCAGATGCGCGGGCTCAACGGCTCCACCGTGTTCGAGAACCTGTTCCGCATCCCGTTTGCGTCTGCCGAGAAACTTGACGGATCGGTGCGGCGCGAGTGGGCGACGCGCCGCATCTACGCGCTCATCGCCGACTATACGGCCCATCCGAAGGAGGAAACGCTCCGCGACATGCGCGCATTTGCCAATCATTATCAGATTCAGATTCCCTACGAGAAGGAGATCAAATGAACAGGGTAGTCTTGTGCGCGGCGTGCGTGGGCATTCTCGCGCTTGGGGCGCTTGCGCGCGAACGGAAGGTCGTGGTGACCGTGGAGGGCGGCGACGCCGAGGAGGTGGCGTTCGTCAGGAAGAACGCAAAGGGTTACGCGGCGAACGGTCATCCCGTGTCGTACGCGGAGAAGCCCGGCGGAGGCCTGCGCATCACCGTGACAGACCCGAACGGCGCGGAGGTCTATTCGGGCGGCGACAAGAACGCGGCCGTGGTGGCGATGGTGGAGACTCTTACCAGCCTGCCCGTGCCGGGCCAGCTGATTGGCGGCGGCGTGGTCCTCAAGAAGTTCAAGCAGTACCAGAAGAAGCTCGTGATGGGCAAGTCGGCGGAGGGGTTCGCGCTCGCGCCGTTCAAGGCCGCGCTCAAGAGCAAGAAGCCGGCGGAGGTGGAGGAGGCGCAGGCGATTCTCGACTCCATCGAGAAGGCGAAGGCGCGGTTGGCCGAGGACATCAAGGAAGACTTGGCAGCCGACGACAAGGGCATGGCGCTGCGCGATATCCGCTGGTACGTCACCACGTGGCCTTCGGAGCGCAAGACATACGAGGCCGACTTCAAGCGGCTCTCCGCCGACCCGGAGGCCGTCAAGGCCGAGAAGGCCTGGTTTGCCGCGCAGAAGAAGCGACGCTAGTAGTCTACGGGGCGGCGCATCGCCTTTTTCTCGGCGTGCGCGTGCTTGTCGTCTAGCATCTTCTGCTTTTGCCGACGCGAACGGCGGCGTTTCTGGCGGCGTTTCTTTTCCCGTTCCTGCTGGAGGGCGGTCTTGCGTCCCTGTTCGCGTTCGAGGATTTTCTCCGCGAGCATGCGGCGTGCGAGCCAGCGGTTGATCTCGCGCGAACGGTTCTCTCCGCAACGTATCTGGAACCCGCTGGGCGGATGCAGGAGCCGTACGACGTTTGACGTCTTGTTCGTTTTCTGTCCGCCGGGGCCCCCGCCGAGGATAAAGGATTCCTCCAGGTCCTCTTCGTACACGGAGGCCTGTTCCATCAGATCCTTGATCCTGGCGATTGTCTCGGGCGTCATCATGCTTGCTTCCTTTTGCGCCTTGAAGCGTAGTATAGCAAAAGCAAGCTGTTCCGCAAGCCGCGCAGAAGACTTCCCCTTGTCCCGATCCGGAATAAAGGGATAAATTGTTGTGCCATGTATCCAGGACGGGGATTTGCTGATATAATGTCCGCATGAAACAGTCTGCCATAGCCGCCGGCTTGATCGTCTTGTCGTTCGTCAGCCTGGCGGGGGCGCGTCCGTACGAGTTCGAATGGGCGAACCGTACCGCCGACGATCGACCTGTGCTGTTGCCGCTTGTCTCGGGCGAGGGCTGGACATGCCGCGCGACGGATGCGGCAGGGACGCTCTCCACCTCCTCCGAACGAATCCTTTTCGGCGATGGTGTGCTGCATCTCGCCTACCGTCTGCCGAAAGCGGGCGGCGTCATCCGCCTGACGCCTCCCGCGTCCGTGCCCGTGCCGTCCGGCTTCGACACGGTAAGCGTGTGGATTTGGGGCAATCACGCCTACTATCGCCGCGATCCTGGCGTCGTGATCACGATCGCCGCCGAATTCGTAGACGCCGACGGCAAGCCATTCTCGTTGGACATCCACCGGGTCAACCACAGCGACTGGTTTCTGGCGCAGAAGCGTCTTGCCCCCGACCTCGCCGCACGCGTGGCGAGAGGGGGCGCGTTTACAGGTTTCTCCGTGCGCGGCGGGCCTGACGGCAAGGAGCGTTGGATCGAGCTGACGAGCTTCGCCGCCTACAAGGAGGACCTCAAGCCGCTCGCGTTCGCGCCGCGCCGGAAGCGTGGCGTCCAAGTATTTCCAACCGCGCCGCAGGGCCTGAACACAGGCGAGGGTCGCCTGCCGTTCCCCACCGTGCCCACCACCATCGTGCCAGTCGTTCCGGAGGATCCCGACATCGAGTTCCGAATCCCCGACGATCCGTTGCGCTGGGACGAACTTGCCGTGCGCTACCGCAAGGGGCCGTGGCGGCAATTCGCGCAGGGCGGAGGATTCTTCCCGGCGGAGGCGGCGAAAGGCGCGAAGGTGCGTTTCCATCGCATCGCGAACTCGCTCGTGGCGGACATCGAGGCGCCCGTTGGCGTGGAGGAGGTGCGCTTCGGCGGCCTCGCGGAACCGGACGGCGCGAAGCTCGTGCCGATACCGTACTACTCCTACGGATCGAACGGCGGCGGCCTCTATCGGCGACCGTGCGTGGTCGTGACGGAGGAGGGCGGCAAGCCGTTCTTTCTGCTCGCGTCCGTGGACTGGACGCAGTCGAACGCCTCCGAGGTGTTCGCGGTCGGGATGCGGCTCGACGGCACACTCGGCTCGAACGGTGGCGCGCGCTACCGCGCAAAGACGGACGGTGCGCGTAATCCGGTGTTCGAGCGGTTCGTGTGGTCGTTTTCGTCCAGGCTCGAGGACGTGTTGCCGGTGATTCCCAACCCGCCATCCCCCCATCGCGCCCTCACGGCGGAGTATCAGTGGTGCCACATGGCTGCCGGCGATCGCGAAAAGGACAAGGCGTACTGGCGCAATCGCGTGCGGCGCGGTTTGAAGAAGGTCTTCGTGGGCGACCACGAGGTGTGCATGCGCGACGGCAACGAGAGCTTTACGTTCCGTACGCGCCCCGCGCCGGGCAAGGGAGGCGACGAAGGGATGCGCGACTTCGCGCGGTTCATGATTGACGGGCTGGGCCTTCTCTACGGGCCCTACAACAACTATACCGACTTCGCGCCCGTCAACGGCTGGTGGCACGCCGATCGGATGACGCGTACGCCAGGCGGCGACCTTCTCCACGCCTGGAACCGCTGCTACGCGCCGAAAGCCGCGTTCGTCAACGAGGCCTGCGAGGCGATCCTGCCCGAACTCCAGCGCAAGTTCCGCTTCAACTCGATCTACTGCGACGTCCACACGTGCGTCACGCCGTGGTCGCGCACGGACTACGACGCGCGCGTGCCGGGCGCCGGCACGTTTGCCGCCACGTTCTACGCCTATGGCGAGTTGCTCGACTTCGAGCGGCGCGCGGTTGGCGGGCCCGTCTACTCCGAGGGAGGCTGCCACTTCATGTACTGCGGCCTCGACGACGGCAACTTCGCCCAGGACCAGCCCTACCGGCCCGACGTGAACCCGTGGCTGGTGGACTTCGACCTGCGGCGCATGCATCCGCTCGCCAACAACTTCGGCATGGGTTATCCCAACATGTTCTATCCGCGCAGCTGGAAAGCGCCTAGCCATGACGCGTGGATCGACCGCTTCCTCGCGGCGACCGTTGCGTTCGGGCACCAGGGCTATTTCATGACCGGTAACCAGGAGGACGAGGAACAGGGCTACTTCATGTTGCTCGGCACCGGGCGGCGCTATTGCAAGTCCGACGCGCGGGTTATTCGCTACGCGGACGCCGCCGGGAACCTGCTCGACACGTCCGCAGCCGTCGCCGCAGGCATCTTTCGTCGCTCGCAGGTGGCGGTGCGCTACGCGGACGGTACGCAGACTGCCGCGAACGGTTCGCCGGATCGTCCGATGGCGTTTCCGTGGAAGGGCGGGCGGCTCGTGTTGCCGCCGAACGGATTCTTTGCGCAGGCGGGCGACGGCTCGGCGTGCGTGGTCTCCGGCGCGGAACGGAACGGCGGCGGTCGGCTGGACTTGTCGGTGGCGCCGGAGTATGTCTACCTCAACGCGCACGGTACGCGTGCCGTCACGCCTTTCGGTGGCACGGACGGGCGGATGTATCGTCTGTTGGAAGCCGGCGGTACGGACGAGGTCTTTTTGCGGAAAGGCTCCGTGTTCATCCTCCCGTACGCGGCGACGGCCGTGACGGCGCTCGACGAGGCCGGCAGGGAGATTGGCCCGGCGCCGTTCGCGACGGAGGAGGGTCGGACGATCCTCAAGTCGATGAAGAGCGCGTTTTCGTACCGTGCCGTGAAACCGGTCGCATGGCGCGAGCCGGCGGCGGCGACCGCGGTCGACGGCTACCTGAAGCTGGACGATTTCCGTCTGCCGCCCGAACCGCCGGTCGGCGACGCGCTGGAGCTGCCGTTCGTGCGCGTGGCGGGCCAGGCGCTGCGCGGCAAGTCCGAGACGGAACTGATGCCGGACAACGGCGGCGCGGTACAGCCCGATGTCACGATGACGGTGGGCGGCGTCGCGAAGCCCGGCATCTTCATGCATCCGCCGTTCAAGCATGGCGTCGGCTACGTCTTCCTTCGCTATCGGCTGAGACTGCCGCACGACAGGGACGTCATGTTCGAGGCATCGGTAGGCAAGCCGGACCTCAAGACGGCCGCCGGCGACGGTACGCTCTATCAGATCGCCATCCAGTCCGTGGGCGCCGACGTCTCCACGCGAAAGGTACTTGCCTCGGCGCAGGTGAAGGAGAAGATGTGGAAGGATCTCGCGGCCGATCTCTCGCCATGGCGCGGACAGGCCGTGTGGCTCTACCTGATCGCCGACGTGGGTCCGGCCGACAGCTCGGACTGCGACGGCTCCGCTTGGGGCGGAATGACGCTGAAGGCGAAAGGGAAACGGTGACGGGTTTTGAACTGAAAAGCAAGTAATGAAGGAGACCGGACGATGAAATTGATGATTGCTCTTGTCGGGCTCGCGTTGGGCGCGGTTGCGGACGAGTGGACGTTCGAGAACGCGAAACTCTCGCCGGACCCTGCGACGGGACGGGCGGCGGACGGGCGGCTGGAGATTTCCCTGCCCTCGAAGCGCGCCTGTGCGTGGTGGGAGAAGGCGTTCGCCGTGACGCCGGGGAAGGGCGCGCGTTTCGTCGCGACGGCCGAGATTGCGCTCGGCCCGGGCGAGGCCGCGCCATATAACGACGTGATGATGTTCGTGACATGGTACGACCCGGCGAAGGGGAACAAGAAGGGCGTCAAGTTCTACCAGCGCGACTTCATGCGCTACACGGACAAGGGAACCCTCCGCACTTTCGACGACACGTTCGTCGTGCCGGGCGACTGCAACACGGTGCGCGTGGAGTTCATCGCGAAGTGGCATAGGATGGACGTGACGATCCGCGACGTGCGCGTGGAGACCGTGGACGCGCCAAGGCCGCGCAAGGTGCGGTGCGTGGTGGGCAACCCGCACGAGAAGAACGCGAACTGGCGCGAAGACGGCACCGACACGGGCAAGAAGGGATGGGAAGATCCCGAGGCGGTGGTGAGGAGCCGTCTGAAGCAGATCGAGAACTGCCTTACCAACATCTTCGCGCACGTCGAGAAGCCGGACATCATCCTCTTCTCCGAGGTGTTCGCGGATACGGGCACGCCCTGCCCCGAACGGACGGCCGAGCGCATTCCCGGCGGCCCGTCCTTCGCGCTCGCCGCGCGTTATGCCGCGAAATACCGGTGCTACGTGGCGATGAACGTGCGCGAGCGGACGGATGAGGGGACATTCCACAACTCCACGTTCATCGTGGACCGCGCGGGCAAGCACGTGGGCACCTACCGCAAGGTGACGCTCACGAGCGGCGAGTACATGGCCGGCATCCTGCCGGGCGACGATTTCGGCGTGTTTGACCTCGACTTCGGACGGGTGGGCTGCCTCACCTGTTGGGACCACTGGTTCTCTGAGACGGCGAAATATCTGCGCCGCAAGGGGGCGGAGCTTCTCCTCTTCCCGCTCGCCGGCTGCGCGCCCGACCACGTGGACCTCACTTTTCCCGCGCGCGGGATCGACATCGGCATCCCGACGCTCGTCGCGATGCGCCAGGGCCATCTTCCCAACGGTATCGTCGACCGCGACGGCACGTGGCTCGTCAAAACGTTCGAGGACGGCGGCTTCGCGTGGGCGGATCTCGACCTGAACGAGCGCAAGCGTACGTTCTGGCTGTCGGTCGGTCCCGGCGCGGGCGATCCCTACGAACTGTACCTCGACGAGAGCCGCCCGGAACTCTACGAGAGGCAGGACCTTCGCCGTCCGCGCCGCTAGTCTATTTGCGCCCGGGTGTGATGATCCTTCGCTGGCGCGCGTCACTCGCTGATACCGAACACGGCGGCGGCAGGCGTGACGGGCGCGGACATCTCGGACGGCGGGAAGGGGGACACTTCTGCCGGCGGGTTGAACAGCCATTCGAGCGCGTCGTCGCTGAAGGCGTCGTCGATCACCGTCTTGTGCGTGCTGCCGAGCTGCAGGTCGATCTCGGCGGGATGCCCGTTCTCGCCGCCGATGCGCTCGGCGGCCGCACGGACCGCCGCCTCAGGATGCAGCTGGTCGCTTTCGCCCTGGACGATGCGGACGGCCGCCAGGATGTTGGTGGCGGCGGATGCCGGCACGGGTGCCGCACCCGCGACGAGTGCGCGGGTGAAGAGTCCCGGATTGTCTGCGAGAAGCGGCCAGCACGCGTCGCCGCCGCTGTCGACGCCCACGACGAACATCCGTCCCTCGGCGACGCTGAACTCGTTCGTCTTTTCCTGGACGAGGCGGGCGACGTCCTTCAGCAGACCGTCTCGGCGGCCTTTCTTCGCGCCGAGCCAGTTGCTCTCGCGACCGGCTGGACATTGCGGCAGGAGGATGACGGTCTTCTTTCCCATTTTCTCGGTGTAGGAGACGAGCGTACGCAGGAAGGGGGCGGTCGTCTGGCGCACGTTGTCGCTGCCGTTGAGCGTGCGGTCGTGCAGGGCGAGGATGAGGGACGCGCCGTCCTCCACGCCGGAGCCGGTGGTGATCTGGCGGTAATTGATCTCCGCGTTGCGGCCCTTGAACGTGAGGCGGGCGGCGTCCGGCGACTCGGCGTTGTGGGAAAGAAGCTCGAGCATGCCGGTGGTGCGGAGGTTTTCGCGGCTGGCGCTGCGCTGGTCGCCGAGTTTGCGGAGGTAGAAGGAATAGGTGTCGCGGAAGGCGATGACGGCGGAGACGATCTCGGGCACGTTGGGGAAGCGGCCGAGCAGGCGGTCGGCCGTGTCGATCGCCAGCTCCACGTCGGCGCGGTCGATCGTCCGGAAAGCGCCCGCCCGCTTCAGGCGCCGGTCCATGGCGGTGACGAGCGCCCTGCCGTACTCGGGGCGGTCGGGGTAGTCGGCGGCGAGATCGCTGAGGAGCACGAACGCGCTCTTCACGGAGTCGGTCCGGTTCGTGGCGTTCTCGAGCTTCGGCGACTCGGCGAGGAGGCGGGCGTAGAGGAAGCGGAAGTCGGGGTTGTCCGGCTCGGTCTCGCGGAGCATCTTGGCGAGCGCGAAGGCCAGCTTGAGGTCGACGGCGCGTCCCTTCTGGCGGCTCAGCGACTCGAGCGCGAGCGCGGCCTCGTAGCGGTCCACGACGTTTGTCGTGCGCGCGTAGCCGTCCGCCACTTTTTGCGCGAAGACCGCCGCCTCTTCGGTACGGCCACGGCGGCGGAGCGTCTCGGCGAGACGGTTGAGAGCCGTCGCGGAGGGACTGACCTCGACGAGGCGGCGGAACGCCTGCTCGGCGAGCGCGAAGTCGCCCGAGCGGAAGGCGCAGATGCCGAGTACGCTGTTCACCTTGGCGACCTTCTCGGGGGCGAGCTCGCGGCTGCCGGCGAGGCGTCCGTAGTAGGGCAGCAGGGCCGAGAGCAGCTCCGTGTCGCGCTTGGACGGGGGCATGTTCTCCACATGCTGGAAAACCTCCTCAAGCGCGGCGTCCGCCACCTCGGCGTTGCGGGCCGCCAGCTGCAGCGCGGCGGCGGTGCGCGCGTACCCGGCGATCATCGCGCCGACGGCCGCGACCGCGCAAACGATCGCCGTCGCCGCGAGGGCGGCCATCGTCGGCTTGCGGCGGGCCCAGAGGCGCAGACGGCGGCCGTAGGAGGGCGGCGCGGCCGCCACTCCCTCGTGGCCGAGCCAGCGCTGGAGATCTTCGGCGAACGCTTCCATGTCGGGATAGCGGTCTTCGGCCTTTTGCGCGACGCTCTTCGCCACGACGGCGGCAAGATCCGGGTCGACGCCTTCAAGCGGCGGGACGGGCGTCGTGCAGATGCGCCGGAAGAGCGCGGTGCCCGAGACGTCGGCGAAGAGATGCTTGCGCGCGAGCAGTTCCCACAGGGTCACGCCGAGCGCGTACTGGTCTGCCGCCTCGGTGCAAAGTCCCTGCATGAGCCGTTCGGGGGCCATGTAGCGGAGCGTGCCGTTGCGGGCGTCCTCGTCGTTTTGGTCTTCCGTTCGCGCGGAGGCGAGGCCGAAGTCGGTGACGCGGACTTCGCCGGCGGCGTCCAGCATCAGGTTCATGGGCTTGACGTCGCGATGGAGGACGCCGCAGCGGTGCGCATAGGCGAGCGCATGGGCGGCTTGCAGGACGGCCTGGACGGTCGCGCGCGGGTTGGGAAAATCGAACTTGTCCAGGCGCGTTCCTTCGATCAGCTCCATTCCGTAGTAGCAGAGGTTGCCGGCAGTACCGGCGCCGTAGACTTTTACGATGTTGGGATGGTGGAGCTGCGCGACGATGCGGGCCTCGCGCGTGAAGCGTTCGCGCCAGGCCTCCTTGCGGCGGCGAGGCGGCGTGAGCACCTTGACGGCGACCTTGCGGTTGAGGGATATCTGCATCGCCTCCCACACGGTGCCCATGCCGCCGCTGCCGATTTTCTTCTGGAGCGCATAGTCGCTGCCGGGAAGAGGCGGCGGCATGTCGGCCGCACGGCTGTCCCTTTGGCGGCGCTCGCGGCCGTAGTCCTCCATCTCCACGAGCAGCGGCAGAAGGTCTTTCAGTTCGTCCGCCTGCTTCGGGTGGGCGGCGATGAACGAGTCCTCGTCCGGCACGTCGCCGCGGCGGAACCCTTCCAGGAAGTCCTCGACCAGGCCTTCTGTCGTCGGTTCCTCGCTCATGGCCTGAACTCCGAGTATTCGCCAAGAACGTCCTTCAGACGCTTCAACGCGCGGACGTAGCGGAGGGACGCAGCCTTCTCGCTGATGCCGAGGAGGGCGGCGCATTCGCCGTTGCCGAGTCCTTCCTCGTGGCGGAGCTCGAGGATGGCGCGGTCGCTGTCGTCGAGCCGCATCAGCCCCTGGTGAAGGATCGCGTGGCGGTCTTGGCGGGTGATGCGGGAAAGGGGCGAGGTGGCGGTGTCGGGGAAAAGGTCGATCCCGAAGGCAGGCGCCGAGGCGTCGCCGTCGGCGGGTGCGGCAGGCTGGACCTCGCGGTAGGCGTCGCGCTTGCCGGCGGCGAGGTTACGGCGCTCGATCTGGGCAATCGTCTGGAGTAGCGCCGTGCGGAGCTTGAAGTAGAGGGGCAGTTCGGGGTTGGACATGAACGGACTTTGGTCGCGGCTGACGGCCACCATCGTCTCCTGGACGATGTCTTCGGGCGATACACGGCGGGAGAGGACCGGATTGAGCGTCTGCGCCGCCAGTCTCTCCAGCCGGTCCTTGAATTTCAGGAACGCCTTCTCTAGCTGTTCGTTGTCCACGCCCCGATTATACCACAATCCGCTGTCCTGTGGCGCTCGCGAGGCGGTTCACTTGTAGCGGACGCGGGGGGCGGTGCGGACGGGGACCGGTTCCATCTGGCGGCGTGCCGGTTTTTTCTCTTCGCGCCCGGCGTGGGAATAGGCCTTTCGATCACCGACGAGCACCGTGCGCGGGAATCCGTTGTGGAGCAGGATCGTCATCACGCGGCTCGGCGTTCGGAAATCGGATTGGCCGTCGGGATAATGGATGTTGATCGTATCCGTGCGCGTGAAGCCGGAATCCCGCAAGAGACC
>CAMNLN010000062.1 GCA_946543025.1 uncultured Verrucomicrobiota bacterium | reverse complement strand
ACGCATGTCAACGGCGATGCCCTCCAGGCAGATCGAGCTGCATGCCGAACTTCTTCAGGTTGGACGTCCGCGTACAAAGGCAGTTCCCTAAAGCTCCCTCTTCGTCACCGCATGGGGCAGGTATACTTTCCCTTGCCTTCGGCGATCTCGGCCGGGACGCCCACGAGTTTCGAGAGCTTCAGCTCAGGACGGCCGTCCCACGTGCGCGCGAGCGGCGCGGAGACGCCCGTGATCGTCACGTTCGTGAGCGCGAGCGTCCTTACGTTCGCCACGGAGAACACCTCCGGCTGCGGCTCGGAGAAGCCAAGCGAGCAGTCCACCATCGTGAAGTCGAGCGGCAGGTCCTTCTCCTCGTTCGTACCGCCGTTGAGGGCGAGAGGACGCCAAAGTCCCGTCGCCTTCACGTGCTCGAAGCGGATATCCGCCAGCGGCCGCGCGTGCTGCCACGTCTCGCCGCCGAAGTTGTAGCGGATGAAGCGGGCGCAGTTCTCCACGCGGCAGTTGCGCACCACGATGTTGCCCGGCTGGTCGGGGACAGGCGTGGTGAAGTCGCAGAAGTAAAGGAAGAACGTGGCCATCGAATGCCGCCCCGGCACGACGGCGGGATCCCACAGGCCGTCCCGTTTCGCCTGCGGGGAGAGCGACCCGCGGAAGAGGTACTCGCACGGACCGTGCGCATGGCAGTCCTCGATGAGGATGTCGCGCCCGCCCAGGCGGAACGCGCTGCACGCGCTCGAGATGTCGCACCGGCGCACGACCATGTCGCGGTTCGCGAAGCCGGCGATCGAGTCGTCGCCCGTGTGGATGAAGCAATCGTTCACGCGCACGTGTGTGCAAGCACGCACATGGAAACCGTCGTGCCCCGCGAGCATCGTCACCTTCTCGCACGTGACGTCCGCGCACCGCTGGTGCCGCAACGCCCAGTTGCCCGTGTGACGGATCGTGAAGCCACGGTAGACGATGTTCGTGGAATCGAACGCGCTCACGCCGTGCACACCCCGGTACTGCTCCTCGCCGTTCGGGTTGAAGCCGTTCGAGCCGTCGATGACGCTCCCCTCTTCGCCGATGATCGCCACGTCGTGCGCGTTGAGGATGCGGATGATCGCATTGTTCCACGGCGAGAGGGCGTTCCCCACGAACGAGCGTTTCTTCAGTCCCTGCGGACGTTCCCAGGCGTCCTTCGCCGCCTCGGCGACGCCCGAGACCGGTTCGACCGTATCGTGTTCAAGAATATTGAAATCTGCCGAATCGCGGCTCGCCTGCAGAACCGCACCGCTTTCGAGATACAGCGTGACGCCGCTCCTGAGGCGCAGGCCCTTGATCGGGTAGTGTCCTTTGCCGATCGTCACCCGCCCGCCGCCCGCGCGGAACATGTCGTCGATCGCGCCCTGGATCCGCTCCGTGGCGTTCGTCCATGTACGGTAGACCATGTCCCAGTCGTGCTTGGGAACTGGCGCGTCTACACGCACTTCCGCCGCGCCGACGCCCCCCGCCACCAACAGGCACATCGTCACGACTCGATTGACCTCATTCATGATTTGCCATCCTTCCAAAGGCGATTCATAAAGCACAGGCAGTTTACCGGTTTTCATCGCCCTTATCCATTGACGACACGTCCCGGCGCAACGACTGGAGCATTGAAAAACAAGGCGAAACAGTTTCAAGGGCGTGTCCGCCCTCACTATCCGTCATTTGTCATTCCTCACTCATCAATTTTTGGTACTCGGCGGGCGTGTGGCTTCCAGACAGAGCCTCCTTGCGCGCCGTACGATCGCCGTCCATCACGCCTACGAACGGCAACTTGCGATCTGGCGGATCAAAGGTGGAATAAAAGTACTCGCGGTGCTCGTAGTTGTCGACGTCCAGCCGGATGAAGACATACTTGCTTGGATCGATCTTCACCTGACCGTCCCTGACGAAGCCGTAGAACTTCTGACAGCGACCGCATATTTCGCGGCCAAGCGAGACGAGGACAAGCCGTCCTTCCTGCTTTGCCTTCTCACAAGCAGAATTGAAGTCCTCCACGAGATACGGCGGCAACGTCCCCTGCGCCCGCACCGCAACGGCCACGTTCGTCGAAGCCAGCGCGACGGCCTCGGCTCCGAACAAGCCCCCAACCGCCGCCAGAGAAGTCAACGCCAAAAAGATCGTTCTAGTTTTCATGGCGCGATTCTACCATACCTGGACCGGTTGCACAATATGCATCGGCAACGACATTCGACAAGACGAAACGCCGCCGTTGTGATAAAATGATGGGGCGTATGAGCAATCGACGGTTCATTTTGTTCTTCCTTGTCGGCATCGCCGCGTGCGCGGCTGCCCTGTGGGGGCTTGTCGTGCGCGCGCGCGTCGTGGCGTCCGACGCGACTCGGCGAGTACTCTGCCCAGTCGATCCGGACGCAGTCGACGCAGTGACCGTATCGACGCTGGACGGCATGAGGCTGTCATTGGAGCGGAAGACCGGACTCTGGCGGATTGTCGCGCCCTTTCCGTCCGCAGCCGACCCGGCGCCCGTCGCGCAACTGCTCGACATGCTGACCCTCACACCGATCGACGACATGAGGACCGAAGACGAGTTGCGCCAGCTAAACGAGACGCTCGCCGACTTCGGACTGAACCCGCCGCAGGTAACGGTGTCACTGGCAACGGCCGGCGTCACGAACATCGTCTCCTTCGGCGCGACGACGGCATCCGGCAAAGAACGTTACGCGCGCGTCGAAGACCTTAAAAACGTGTTCACGATTTCGGCCGACGTCTTCGCCGCAGTGCCGAAAGACGTCGACGCATTTCGTCCGCGCGCCCTGCTCGCCAGTCCTCGCGACGAGATCGCGGGCCTCGAGTTTCGTGTGCCGGACGCCGCTTTCGTCAAGCTTGTTCGCGAGGGAACCTCATGGCGGATGACGGCTCCGTTGGCGGCAGCGGCGGATGCCGACGCCGTCTCGACGCTGGCAGACCGACTGGCCGCCGCCCGCGTCGCCGACTTCACGTTGCCTTCCGCGACACAGCCTCCCCCCCATGGAACGACGCCGGACGGCACATTGCCCGCCGCCGCGCTCGTGCCGTACGGACTGTCGATGGACGCCGCATTGTCCGTCACGGTGCGCGCAATGGACGGTTCCGTCGAGACCGTCCTCTTCGGCGGCGCGGCCGGCACGAACCGCGTGTGGGCGCTTGTGCAGAACGGCACGACGGTCGTTTCCGTCGACGCCGCGATCGCGGAGCTTTGCCGCGCGCGCGAAGCCGCATTCCGCGATACTCGAATCTTTTCCTTCAAAAAAGACGAGGCTCTGAAATCCATCTCCTTGACGGCCGACTCGCTCGTCTACGTACTGGGACGCGACACCAACGGCCTCTGGCGGATCGACGCGCCCGTGGTCGCTCCGGCCGACCAGGCGCTGGCTTCGGCCCTCTCGGAAAAGATCCTCACGTTGAAGCAAAACGACCTGGCCCCACAGGACACGAAGAAGACAGGAGGCGAAATCCGCGTAACAGTCGAGACCACGGCCGCGAGTTATCCGGCCATCTCCGTACCGGCCGCCCGTTTCGGGGATGGTCTTTCATTTGCAGACCTGCGTTCCAAGACGCTTCTGACGCTCGATCCCAGCGCAGTCCGCCGCCTGTCCGTGAAACGTGAATCCGCCGAAGCCCCCGCAGTTGTCTATGACGCGGCCCGCGCCGTATGGAACCTCGAAAAGCCAGTCGAAGGGCGTCGCTCAAACCCGGCGGCCATCAAAGCCGTGCTGACGGCCCTTGCGCGCATAGAAGCCGTGAGCGTGGAAACGGTCGCCGCCTCGCCGGCAGATTTCCGGCGCTGCGGTCTGGACGCCCCTTCTTGCGTCGTCACCGTCGACATCGAGGCGACGGATGTCACGCGCCGCAACGTTTTGCTGGGAGGCGTTGCCCCGGGCGGCGGACGCTACGCGACGGCGGGCGGCGTCGACGCCGTATTCATCATTTCAAAGCAGACGGCTGCCGCTCTCATGATCGACTTGACCGAACAACCTCAACCTCTCAACATCTCAACACAATGAAAACTGTTCTCATCACAGGCGGAAGCGGATTCCTCGGCATCAACCTCGTCCGTTTCTTGCGCGCAAAAGGCGTCGAGAAGATCCGCGTCCTCGACATCGCGCCATTCGACTATCCCGAAGCGAACGAACCTTGGCTCGACTTCACGCTCGGCGACGTACGCGACGCCGCGACGGTAAACCGCTGCACGGAAGGATGCGATGCCGTCGTGAATACCGCTGCGGCTCTGCCTCTCTATTCGCCGGAAGACATCCGCACCACGGAGGTGGACGGCGCGCGCAACGTGATCGCAGGGTGCCGTCGCGCCGGCGTGCCGCGCATGATCCAGATATCCTCAACTGCCGTCTACGGCGTACCGAAGAAACACCCGATCTACGAGGATGACGAACTCATCGGCGTGGGACCGTACGGACACGCGAAGATCGAAGCGGAGAAAGTCTGCCGTGACGCGCGCGAGAGCGGGTTCTGCGTACCGATCATCCGCCCGAAGTCCTTCATCGGCCCCGAACGCCTCGGCGTGTTCGCCCTCTTCTACGACTGGGCCTACACCGGTCACGGATTCCCGATGATCGGCAGCGGCAACAACCGTTACCAGCTCATGGACGTGGAAGACCTCTGCGACGCCATCTGGCGCACGATGACGCTCGACGCCAAGACTGTCAACACCGAATTCAACATCGGAGCCAAAGAATTCACCACGATGCGAGAGGACTATCAGGCCGTCCTTGACCGCGCCGGCCACGGCAAGAAGATACGAGGCCTGCCCGTCAAGCCCATTGTCTTCATCCTGCGCATCCTCGAGAAGCTTCATCTCTCCCCGCTCTACCCGTGGGTATACGAAACGGCATCCACCGACAGCTTTGTCTCCATCGCGCGCGCCGAGAAGCGTCTCGGCTTCGCGCCGAAGTATTCCAACAAGGACGCGCTCGTACGCAACTACGACTGGTACGTGGCCAACCTCGACTCGTTCAAGGGAAAGACGGGCGTCTCTCACCGCGTTCCCTGGAAGCAAGGGCTCCTCGCCTGTGCCAAGTGGTTTTTCTAGGCATCCCAAAAAAAGCGGTGTTCGTAGTTGACTTGCGCCCGTAAATTCTGTATCATTTTGCCGTCTTACCGATTTAAGGAAAACTCAAAGGAGTCAAAAATGAACCGTATTGCGAAAAGTGCCCTGTTTGCGTGCGCGCTGGCCGCGTTCGCCGTCAAGCCGTCCATGGCCCAAGAGGAAGTGAAGGATTATCCTGGCGCTCCCGATCCCACGAGTTACGGTTACACCGTACTCGCGATTGGCATCGGCACACCGTTCGCCCTGCCGTGGGGATTCGACTGGGACATCTTTGGCCTCGACCTCAACTTAGTCTATGGCGACTGCAACAAGATGTACGGCCTTGAGCTTGCCGGCGTCGCGAACACGGCCCGCCTTGACATGCTCGGCCTTCAGGCTTCTCTCGCCTGCAACTTTGCGAACCGCGACGCGGTCGGTGCTCAGATCGGCCTGGTCAACATCGGCAACCGCACGACATACGGTCTTTCGATCGACGGCATCAGCCTGCACCGCGATTTCCTTGGTCTCGGCATCGACGGTCTGATCGGCGCGTACGATTCCGAGTTCTACGGCCTCGAGATTGCCGGTCTCGGCAGCGCGGTTCGTGAGGACATGTGGGGCTGGCAGCTTGCGCTCGGTGCGAACTTCGCCCGCCGCATCCACGGTTTCCAGACCGCCCTGCTCTTCAACATGACCGAAGAGCTTCGCGGCGCGCAGCTCTCGCTCGTGAACTATGCGTCCACCTGCTCCGCCGGCTTCCAGATCGGTCTGTTGAACTTCATCATGGACAATCAAGTTCCCGTATTGCCGATCTTCAACTGCTACTTCTAAGGATAGGCGAAAACGCGCCCCGACGCGAAACGAAGCGGACGACTTAAGTTGTCCGCTTTTGTTTTGTGCTTGTTTTCCGCCCGAAACAGCGGTATCATATATGTCTTCTTGAACGGAGAATAGAAATGGACATCACTGACGAAATGCGGCGACACTCCGCCGCGCACTTGACCGCGCGTGCGATCATGAGCCTCTTCGACAACGTGCAGGTGGACATCGGCCCGGCCACGGACGAGGGTTTCTACTACGATTTCGACCTCGATCACCGCCTTTCGCCCGAAGACTTTCCCAGGATCGAGGCAGAGATCGCTCGTCTCATTGCGCTTGACGAGCCCTTCGTCCAGAAAGACGTTACGGCCGACGAGGCAAGGAAGATGCTCGCCGGGCAGAAATACAAGCTCGAACGCCTTGCGGACGTCGAGTCCTCCGGTGAGGCGATCTCCACCTACACCGTTGGCGACTACGCGGAGATGTGCCGAGGACCGCATGTGGAGCATTCGGCGCAAATCGGAGCCGTGAAGCTCATGAAGGTGGCCGGTAGCTACTACCGTGGCGACGAGAAGAACAAGATGCTCCAACGCGTCTACGGCATTGTCGGCAAGGACCAGGCGGAAATCGACGCTTACCTCGCGCGCCTCGAAGAGGCGAAGAAGCGCGACCATCGCGTGCTGGGCAAACAGCTTGCACTCTTCACGATCAACGACCAGGTCGGCCCCGGCCTCGCGCACTGGCTGCCGCGCGGCGCGCGTGTACGCGTGGCGATTGAGGAGTACTGGCGCAAGAAGCACTACGAGGCCGGTTACGAGATCGTCTACACGCCGCATGTCGGCAAGTCTAACCTGTGGGAAACATCCGGGCACCTCTCCTTCTACAAAGACGGCATGTTTCCCGTGATGAAGGTGCAGGAGGGAGACGGCGCGGATGCGTACATCCAGGACTACTACGTCAAGCCGATGAACTGCCCCTTCCACATCCAGTGCTACCAGTTCGAGAAGCGATCTTACCGCGACCTCCCCGTTCGCTACGCCGAGCTGGGCACCGTGTACCGCTACGAGAAGGACGGCGTACGTCACGGCCTCTTCCGTGTACGTGGCTTCACGCAGGACGACGCCCACATCTTCTGCACCCCAGAGCAAATCGTGCAAGAGATCAAAGACACCGTCGAATTCGCCAAGAAGATGCTCGGAAAGTTCGGCTTCCATGAGATACAGGCCTACCTTTCCACCAAGCCGGCCAAAGCAGTAGGCGACCCCGCCCGCTGGGAACAGGCCACGCAGTCGCTCCGCGACGCGCTTGACCAGGAAGGCATGACATACGAAGTAGACGAGGGCGGCGGCGCGTTCTACGGCCCGAAGATCGACATGAAGATCAAGGACGCTCTCGGACGCCCCTGGCAGCTCGGCACCGTGCAGTTCGATTTTAATCTCCCCGAACGATTCAACCTCACCTATGTTGGCGCGGACGGCAAGGAACACCAGCCTTACATGGTGCATCGTGCCCTGCTCGGCTCGATTGAACGTTTCTTCGGCATCCTCATCGAGCACTATGCTGGCGCGTTCCCGCTGTGGCTCGCGCCGGAACAGGTTCGTATCCTGCCGATCACCGACAAGCAGATGGACTACGCGAAAAAGATACAGTCTGCGCTCCGTGCCAAGGGGCTCCGTGCCGAGATTGACCCATCCAACGAGAAACTCGGCGCGAAAATCCGCTCAGCGCAGCTCTGGAAAGTGCCGTACATGCTCGTGGCGGGCGGTCGCGACGAAGCGGCCGGCGTCGTCTCCGTGCGTTCTCGTGCGGACGGCGATCTTGGCGCGATGACGCTCGATGCGTTCCTCGCCAAGATCGACGCCGAGCTCGCGCAATAGCCTCCGGTCAGTCGAACAACTCCTCTTCTAGCATCGCGCAGAGGGCGTGGTAGACAGGCAGGTGGAACTCCTGTACTTGATATGTCTCATGCGCCGGTACGCGGATCGCCACATCGCACACTTCGCCGAGGCGGCCGCCAGCTTCCCCCGCGAGGGCGATTGTTTTTACGTCGAGCGCACGGGCAAGGGTCGCCGCTAGCACACAGTTGCGCGAGTTTCCGGAGGTCGAGAGCGCGACCAGCACGTCGCCCGGTTTCGCGATCCCGAGCAGTTGCTGCGCGAATGCCTCATCCCACCCCACGTCGTTCGCGAACGCCGTGAGAATACCAATTTGAGAAACAAGCGAGATGGCCGGCAGCGAACCTTCCAGTCTCGCCGCCAGCTGAACGCCGTCTGCACCGGCGGAGGCGAGGCGGCCCTTCAGCCCGGCGGGGATGTCGCGGTGCCGCTTGAACTTCTTCAGAAGCTCGCCCACGATGTGTTCGCAGTCGCTCGCGCTGCCGCCGTTGCCGCAGCAGAGAACCTTTCCGCCTGCGCGATACGCAGATGCCAGCACATCGAACGCCGCGCGCACATCCGGTCGGCACACCTCCAGCGCGGGATACCGCGTGAACAGCTCTTCGAAAATCTCGTGTGTAGATGTCTTCATGCGCCCAGTATAGCACATGTCGGCAGCATTTCGCCAGTGTCGACGTTTCAAGCGGATGATCAAGAAGAAATGCTGACAAATGAGATTACGGTTCGGATGAAATTTTATAGGTCAAATAACGATAGACGGGCCTCACGGGAACTGATACACTTTTTTTGTTCCAAACATTTAAGGACAGGATTCCGCAAATGAAAACATGTATTATGCTACTCGCGTGCGTCCTCGCCGCTTGCGCAGCGGCGGAGGAACCGCAACGCGAAGTGCGCGTCCGCCAGACCATCGGCGGGCCGATGATCCATGTGGACGGGAAAGCTGTCCCTCCGCGTATGTTCTGGGGGCGTTCCGGCTCGCGCCGCTACAAGATTGGGAAGGACTGGACACCCTTCACGCTCACCTTCACCGCCCCTGCCGACACGGCGCGCGGCACCGTCCACCTGCGCTTCCACAAGCCACAGTCCGCACACGTCCAGCTGCGGAACTTCTCCCTCGTGGAGGACGGACGACCGTTCACAACGGGCATGGAGCAGGCGTTCGACGGCGACGCGGAGTTCGCGCAGGCCTGGAGGATCTGGCCGCCGAAGAGCGACTATGTCCATACCGTCTCAGGCGGAGTCTGTACCGTGGAACTTCATCCGTGGCGTTTGCCTGGTCCCGATCCCGACTACCACTTCTACACGAAGTTCTTGCGATTCCGCAAGGGTGCCGTCTACACGCTGCGCTTTGAGGCGCGCGGAGACGACTGCGATTGGATCCTGCCCGGCGTCTACGACGTCAACCCGTCCGGCGTCCACGCGCAGATCCCGCTGACGGCCGGCACCGACATGCCCGACACTTTTCTCTCCACGGTACGCAAGGCCGCTGATGTCGGAGTAGATTTCGTCTCGTACGGCATCCCTGAAGTCTGGAAGGAAGACGGCGACGACTTCACGGCGTTCGATGCGCTGACGGACTCGATCATCAAAGTCAACCCGAACGTGCTGCTCATCCCGCGCGTAAGCGTGAATGCCCCCAAATGGTGGCTCGCCAAGTATCCCGACCATCGCATGCAGTTCGCCAAGGAACACATGAACATCAAAGGGCGGGGCGTGTGGGGGCGCGGCCTTCGCCCCGACATGGCGACCGTCTCGAGCCGCCCCTACCGCGCCACCGCCGTCGCCTACATCACGCGATTCGCCCGCCACATGATGGAGAAGTACCCGCGCAACTTCGCCGGCATACACCCCACGGGACAGAACACGGCCGAGTGGTTCTACTTCGACTCGTGGAACAAGATGAACGGCTACGATCCCCAGACGCTCGCCGCCTTCCGCGCGTGGACGGGCGACCCGACCGCCGAGGTGCCGCCCGTTTCGGCGCGCCTCGCCGGCGAGGACCAGCGCCATCTGCTGGACGCCGTCACGCAGCGACGTTGCATCGAATTCAATCGCTTCCAGCAGCAGGAGATGACGGATTTCGTCGCCGAACTGGCGCGCGCCTGCCGCGCCGCGACGGACGGCAAGAAGCTTGTCGTGTTCTTCTACGGCTACGCCTGGGAGTTCGCGGCACACCGCTATGGCCCCGCCAACTCTGGGCATTACGGCATGGAAAACCTGCTGAAAAAGGCGAACGGATCCATCGACATCCTCTGCTCGCCGATCTCCTACTTCGATCGCGCCTTCTGCGGCTCCGCGCCGAACATGAGCGCGGGCGAGACCGTGATGCGCAACGGCATCCTGTGGCTGAACGAGGACGACACGCGCACGCACCTCGACCACCGGTCCGAAGCCTACGTGCAGGAAGGCACGCTCGTGACGCTCCCGCAGTCGCGCAGCGTGATGCTCCGCAACACGGCGCAGGAGGCGATCCGCGGCTTCGGCAGCTGGTGGATGGATCTGCCCGGCATGGGGTGGTACGACTCGGCGGAGCTGTGGGACGTCCAGCGCGGCCTGATGCCGCTCGAGCACAAGATGCTCACGCGTACTACACCCTTCACGCCCGAGATTGCTCTTGTCCAGGACGAGGAATCCATGACCCAAGTCGCGGGGAAGGCCGATCCCGTGAACGGCGGACTCATCTCGCGCGCCCGCGGGCAGGTGAACCGTTGCGGCGCGCCGCACGGACAATACCTTCTCTTCGACGTCTGCCAGAAGCCCCTCACGGCGAAACTCCAAGTTTTTCAGAGCTGCTGGTCGCTCTCTGACGCGAAGATCGACGCGCTCGTGCGGCAGCGCGAGACGCATCCCGCGATGCGCGTCTGGTGCTGGGCGCCCGGCTGGCGCAACGACGAGGGCGTCCCCGACCTCGCACGCATGACCCGCCTCACGGGCTTCCGCTTCAAGCCGCTTGAAAAACCGATCGACCATGCGCTCTTTACCGTCACGGATGCAAAGCCCGAAGAAGTTCTGGAACGCTTCCCCGACGGCTCGCCAAGCGTGGTCGTGCGCCGCGCCAGCGCAGGCACAGATGTGTTCGTCGCGAAACCCGAACTCACGGCACCGCTCCTGCACCGCCTCGCCGTCCTCGCGGGCGTCCACCTCTACTTGCCGGCGGCCGAAGTCGGCAAGGCCACCTTGTGGGCGACGGGCGGCGTGGGCAACGACGTCTGCGTACTTGAAGTTCAGGCGATGGAAGATACGACCCTCCACCTGCGTTTCCCCTCCGCACAGCCCATCCGCGACGCCATTAGCGGCCGGTCTCTCGGCCAAGGCCCTGTTCTTCCCCTCCGCCTCTCAAAAGGCGAAACCCGCGTGCTGATGGCCGAATGACGACAAGTCCCCGGGACCTCAGATTCTGCTCGTTGCTACGCCATTATCTAAGGCGTAAATCATCAATGGGACAATCACCGCAAAAGTCACGCCGCCCACAGTTTCGACAGAAATCCCCTCGCCAGACAGAGTCAAATTGCTCAACGAGAGGGGCGACAAGCACCGGATCGTCTGTCAGCATGCCGTTGTTGAGCGATAAACATTTGCATCATGTTCTGAGAAGCAGCAGAAAATCACTTCCATTTCCGACCGCGCAGGAGCGCGCCCCTGTCCCTCCCTTGCTCTGCACCTCTGCATCTCTGCGTGCGATAAAAACTCCTTTACCTCCTTCACGGCGATTTTCGTCGCTTCCTCTTTCGGATAGCCATACACGCCCGTGGAGATGCACGGGAAGGCGATCGAGGAGCAACCATTCTCTGCCGCGAGCGTGAGAGAGTTGCGATAACAACTCGCCAATTTTTCCGGTTCGCCGTGGTTGCCGTCGCGGTAGACAGGTCCGACGGTGTGGATCACGAACTTCGCGGGCAATTTGAATCCCGGCGTGATTCGCGCTTCGCCCGTCGGACACCTCACGCCCGGCCTCACCTCCGGCACTTTTAGGCAAGCCTTGTAAAGCTCGCGTCCTGCTGCTCGATGAATCGAGCCGTCTACTCCGCCGCCGCCCAACATCACCTGATTGGCAGCGTTGACAATAGCATCCACCGCCAGCGTCGTAATGTCACCTTTGATTATCTTAATCATGTAGAGCTCTCCTATAGAGTGCGCAGAGGTCGCCTTCCGCGTCAACGAACGCTTTTGCCACCGACAAACTGCTCCCTTGCCCCGCGCATCGCCGCGAAGATGCTCGCGATCTCCGTCTCGCGCTCGTCCAGGCGATCCGTGTTGAACGACTGGTACACCATGACGACCAGTTTGAGGTCGGCGATGACATCGCGGAAATCCTTGGCCGCCTGTCCCTTGCGCTTCGACGGGACGATCTTCTTGCCTGCAAAGAGTTTCGCGTCCTGAAAGATCTTCACGATCTGCTCGCGGTAGCAGTCTCCGAGGATGATGGCGCTTCCTTCGTTCGCCACGTCTTTCGCGTCGAACTCCGGCGCATAGTGCGGATTGCTCCGTAGCCTCGGATTGTACCACGTGTTCAGCAACCTGCTGATGTCGTCGTCCACGCTCCATATCGGCTCGACGCGGCGGACACCCAGGAAGCCGTTGAAGGCCAGACGGTTCTCAAGGTTCGTCTTCGCGAATCCGGCGAACCCCTCGTAGACAAGGCCGGCCCCGTAGGCGTTGAAATGCGTGCCGCCGGGCGGGTACACCCATGTCTTCCACTCCTTCTTTCTCGAGAGCAGGTACTTGCCCGACTCGAAGACCTTGATTCCATTTGCCCGACAGACGTTCTCGAGCTTGCTTTGCGTATCGTAGTTCGAGTAGTCGAAGAACCAGTCGAGCCATATCGGCAGATACTCCTCGTACACCTGCGGCTTGTCCGGCATTGGCAGGAACACAAAGTCCGCCCCAATCGAGCGGCAGAACGCATCCATCTCCTTGAGAACCCCCATCACCGAGGCGTACTTGTTCGTGTCGCCGGACCGGTCGGTCTGGAGATGGAACTTAAGGTAGGGTTTCTCGAAAAGTACGCCGTCGCGTCCCTCCATCACGCTGCTGTTGTAGCCGTAATGGAACATGCGCAGGTTGAAGAAATCCCGAATCTGAAGCGCCGTCTTGAGAAAGGTCTTGCGCAGGAAGAAGCTCTTCGAGAAGTTCTCGGTGAAGGAAGTCTGGAACGCGCGATTGGTGTAGCTCACGAACGAGAGCGGCACGATGTCGGCGCGCTTCTCCCATCCGGCAAGGTCCACCCACTTCTCGCGGGCTCCCATGAAGTGAAGCGAGGGAACGGCCAGCAATATCGCGACCAGGACGAAATAGGCGATTTTCATTTTTTTGTCCATGATGCGTTTCTCAGAAACGGAAGTAGATGAACGGGCTGTAGGCTGACGTCATGGCCAGGATGAACACGACGGCGAACAGAAACGCCCCGCAAGCGAGGCGCGCGGCCTCAGGCACCCACCGGACCATCGGTTCGAACACGGGATATGATGCCACGATACCGATGCCCATGAAGAAAACCTTGTCCAGCGAGATGAACTCGATGAGCGGCGTGAACGAGCGGAAGGTCGCGCTGCCGCCGCCGAACATGTTGCAGATATATGTCCATGCGTAGCCGAGGTCAGGCGCCCGGAACAGCACCCAGCCGATCATGACGAAAAGCATGAGGTAGAGGTTCCCTGCAATCTTCGGAAGACGCTTCACGACCGTGCCAAACCCTGCACGCTCCACGACGAGTCCTACACCGTGGTAGACGCCCCATACGACGAAGTTCCACGCCGCGCCGTGCCAGACGCCGCACAGGAGGAACACGACAAAGAGGTTCACATACGTGCGCAGGGTCCCCTTGCGATTGCCTCCCAATGGGATGTAGAGGTAGTCGCGGAACCAGCTTGAGAGCGAAATGTGCCAACGCCGCCAGAAATCCCGCACCGAGCATGCGGCGTAAGGATGGTCAAAGTTCTCCAGAAACCGGAAGTTGAACACCCGGCCGAGGCCGATGGCCATGTCCGAGTAGCCGGAGAAGTCGAAGTATATCTGAAGCGTATACATAATCGCGCCGAGCCAGCAGTAGAAACCCGGTATCGTCTCGACCTTCGCCGCAAAGATCACATCCACCGCGGACGCCATCACGTCGGCGACAAGAACCTTCTTGGAAAGACCGATCGTGAAGCGACGGAATCCGGCAACGATGTTTCCGAAGTCGGCCTTGCGGTTTTCAATGTCCTTCGCGATGGTCCCATAGCGCACGATGGGGCCTGCGATCAGCTGCGGGAACAGGCTCACGTAAAGCATGAACTTGAACGGGTTGCGCTGGACCTCCACATCTCCCCGGCGGACATCCACCATGTAGGAGATGATCTGGAACACGTAGAACGAGATGCC